>CAZKSK010000019.1:0-17314 GCA_964555225.1 uncultured Bacteroides sp. | reverse complement strand
TCTTTTACCTAAATTCTACTATCGGTACCGTTTGTCAGGAGTATTAAGAAAAGCAAGAATTCGTCCTGATTTTTCATATATAATGAAACGTGTGAATTATTATAATAGACTTGCTTTGGGTGCGCAATTGCCATCAGATGCTTCATTAGTGAGAGATTTAAATCTTTTGACCCATAAAAAATCCAAGACTTATTTGTTCGATACCATAGAAATAGCTCGGTGGTTTCCTGATAAATTCAAATGGGTAACTTGTTTCGGTGATGTTAATTATTTTGTTCCTTATCCCAGCATTGTAAAGAGCCGACCGATAAGCGATAAAAATCAGAATTCTGTGTTGTTGAAATTAGTCAAAGTTCGTCATTTTATATTTATAAAAGATAAGCTTTCTTTTGAGGATAAGTTGGATCGTGCAATATTTAGAGGTGATTTAACAGGGAAAAACAATCGGGTAGCTTTTTTTCGTCAATTTTATGGTCATCCTCTTTGTGATTTAGGGGAGGTGACTCATCGTGTAACATCGAATCCTTTAGAATGGAGAAGACCTAAGATTTCCTTGTATGCACAATTGAATTATAAATTTATTATAGCATTAGAAGGTAATGATGTCGCTAGTAATCTGAAATGGATCATGTCATCCAATTCATTGGCGGTTATGCCTCGTCCTACTTGTGAAACTTGGTTTATGGAAGGCACACTAATACCTAATTATCATTATGTTGAGATTAAATCGGATTATTCCGATTTGGAAGAAAGACTGAATTATTATATTTTTCATACTGAGGAAGCAAAACAAATTATTGACCATGCACATGAATATATAGATCAATTCAGAGATAAAAAAAGAGAACTAATAATTTCTTTACTAGTTATGAATAAATATTTTAAAATGACTGGTCAAACGGATTGATCGTCATCTTCTTTTTGTCTTCTTATCCATTCTTCTTTTGTACGTTTCCATCTATCATGACTCCATAACCAGATATAAGGTATATTGCGAATATTCTTTTCCAGTAGATTCATGTAAATATCTGTTATTTGAAAATCAGGTATTGAACTAGGGTTACCAGTTATTTTTTTAAATTCACATTGGTAATATCCGCGTTTAGGATGTCTTATCTCACCATAATAAAATAAGGTGTCGAATTGTTTTCCTATTTGTTCGGTTCCGGTAAAAACTGCAGTATCCTGACTAAAAAAAGTGGAGAAATGATGAATGCTGTTCCATTTTGGCAGTTGATCGGAGATGAATCCTATAATCATCTTTTGCCCGTCTTGCTTCAATTTTACAATATGTCGGAGAGTTGCTTTCATTGGTATGTTATCTCCATTGAAGCGTCCTCTTACTTTAAGGAATAATTGGTCCATCGTATTGTTACGAAGAGGATGGTATATTTGTCCGAATCTTACATTTGAATCTGTTGACCAATAAGGTAATGAGGCAATCCATTCCCAATTTCCAAAATGGCCTAAATAAACAAAGCATAAATCTTTTCCTGAAGTTTTAAGATCATCAATCATTTTGTCAACTCCAATAAATTGCATCCGATTCATCAGTTGTTTTTTAGAAATAGAAAAGAGTTTAATGGTTTCAATAACGTAATCGCAAAAGAATGCATAAAAATTATTTTCTATTTTCTTTCGTTCCATTTCTGTTTTTTCGGGAAAAGCCAGCAAAAGGTTTTTGCGAACTACTTTTAGTCGATATCGTATGATGTAATGCACAATAGGGCGTAGAATATCTGATAGTAGATAAAGGAACTTTAATGGTAATAATGAAAGTAAAAACCATAATATATTTGCAAATAGTAGTTTCATTTTCCCCCTTTTATAAAGTGAATAATATCTTTTTTTCGTTCAAAATTCTTTAATATTTTCAAGATTTCTAAAATGCATTCATTGGGGTTCCATTGTCGGATTCCAGCATATTGTTGGATAATATATTTTAAAAGATCTTTTTGGTGGGTAAGCCGTTTCATATTGTTTAGGCATTCTTTTTTTGATGGATTCATTTTGAATTTAGATCGGTTGATATCAATAACGGTAAAGTGATAACGTCCGTTAGCCTCTTGATGATAAAGAATATTGGATAAATTCAAATCACCATGTAGGAATCCTTTTTTATGCATATCCACTAGAAAGAAGGCTAAAGCACTTGCTATTTCTTTATCAAAAGAATTTTTTCTTAGAATTCGGGCATCTGAATCATCGCAATTTAGAGATATGAAGTAACCGGTAGAAAATAATCCTTTTTTTTTTGTCTCAATATAGGCAACAGCTTCCGGAGTGCTAATTTGAAGTTTTTTCAAGCGAAGGGCAAATAAGTAGGCTCGTTTTGCTTTACTAGGGCGGATAAACGTATAATCAAATCGTTGAAAAAAAAGAGGATTTTTATAGCGTTTTACTACAAAAAAAACATTATTCTTCAGAAATTTTCTAACTTTATTTCGCCCATCGTATAATATTTCGCCTTCTTTATCATAAATATCCGGTATACTTTTTATGAAAGTAGAAAAGGATTCATATTGGGGGTTGATTGCGATTTTAGTTTGTATCATTTTTTATTAATAATTTCAAGAACTTTATTTACAATCGTTTTTGGTTGTATCCGGTTCAAACAAGCTAAATCTCCTCTTGCACATGGTTTTTTACCATATACCGAACATGGTCTGCAATTCAAATTAATCTGTATGGCATTATCAGGATTTTGGCCCCATCCCATAAAGCCCAGACACGGATGCGTTGCGCCCCAGATCGAAATGACAGGGGTCCCTACAAGGGAGGCTAAGTGCATATTTGCTGAATCCATGGAGACCATTACATCCAGATGACTGATAAGAATTAGTTCTTCATGTTTGCTATATTTTCCGGCGATAGAAGTGATTTTTGAATAAAAATTCGCCCATTGCTCTAGAGTATCTTTTTCTTTTTTTCCTGCACCGAATAAAAAAATTTGTATTCCTTCTATTTTTTCCAAGGCTGCCAATACTTGAGCCATTTTTTCTAACGGATAAATTTTTCCCGGATGTGCTGCAAAAGGTGCTATCCCAACCCATTTGTCATCTCCTTTTATTGCTTTGAACATCGGAATATTACTTAAGGGTGGAGTTGCCGATTTACTCCAAATGGATGAAAATTCTAATTTAACAGGATATCCTAATTTTGTTAAGACTTGTGCATATCTTTCAAATGAAGAAGGTAGTTGTATTAATTGTTTCTTTTTTGCTGAGATTAAGGCCTTTTTTTGTGAGTGGCCTTTGTTAATATGTTGTATTTTAATTCCTTTGTTTAGAGAAAACCTCCATCGAAGGAATTTACTACGGAGGACATCATGTAAATCACCAACAGCATTAAAATTTTCTTCATCAAGTTCGTTATATAGTTTCATTAATCCATTTATACCGTGATAATCAGCTTTTAAACGGACTCCTTTGAATTTAACGTTAGAAGGCATATCCTTAAAATATGGATGCATGCTCTCTTTACTGAGTATAGTTATTTCAAGATTTGGATATTGTTTGGCTAATGCATATATGACAGGCACAGTCATAGCAACATCACCTAATGCTGAAAATCGTATAAGTAAGAGTTTTTCCATGACTTTTACTTTTGGGCATATAAGATCGGATTCAAACTAGGGTCATTATACATTTTCATTTGTTTATATGTTTTCATGTATTTGTTTCCTTTTTTGATATCATTTAATAATTGTTCAATGGCTAGAGACAAATCTTCCTTCTGCTGAAGAAGGACTTCCAATTTGTTCCTGCATTTTTCTAATTGTTCTTCTGAAGAATTAGTTCTTTCAGTTTCTCTCCGCATGTGATATATTTTTAAGGCTAATATGGATAAGCGGTCAATGGCCCATGCAGGGCTTTCGGTATTGATAGTTGCATCTGGATTTATTCGAATATTTTTGTAGAGATCTAGGAAAAAGTTATCAATTAATTCGACCAAATCGGTTCTCTCTTGATTGCTTTTATCTATTCTTCTTTTTATTTTCAAAGCTTTTATAGGATCGATCTTAGGATCTCTAATAATGTCTTCAAGATGCCATTGAACGGTATCTATCCAAATCTTCCGGTATAGATAATATTCTATTGTTTTTTCTTTGTATGGATTATGCATCGGACTATCCACATTGTCAAATTGATGATAATCTTGGATTGCTTTAATGAAAATCGAGTTGCAAAGTTCTGTAAAAATCATATTATTTATTTGTTTAATTTACAAATTAAGACAAAGTTTTTCTTTCTTGCAATATAAATTCCTAAAAAGTATATATATTTGTGCCCATGAAAATATTAGTTGACGACAAAATACCTTATATTAAAGGAGAGATAGAACAAATAGCTGATGAGGTTATATACCTTTCGGCCAGTGATTTTACCCCTGAAGCTGTGCATGATGCTGACGCAATGGTTATTCGCACACGCACCCGTTGTGGAAGGGCTTTGCTGCAAGGAAGTAGGGTGAAATTTATCGTTACGGCAACAATCGGTTTTGATCATATTGATACGGTTTATTGTCAGGAATGTGGCATTGCATGGGCTAATTGTCCTGGTTGTAATGCGAGTAGTGTGGCACAATATATACATTCGGCATTACTTTTGTTGAAGAAAAATAGAAGTTTGGATTTTAAATCAATAACATTAGGCATTGTAGGTGTAGGTCATGTAGGAAAGAAAATTGCTGAGCTCGGCAAAAGCTTAGGAATGAAAGTTTTGTTGTGTGATCCGCCTCGAGCTGATATTGAAGAGCCGGATAATCAAGATGAAAAAGATAGATTAAAGAAGATTAATAAACCGAAAAAATTTTCAAAATTAAATGAATTAGCAGCTTCTTGTGATATTATTACTTTTCATACACCTTTGGTTAGACAAGGAAAATATCCGACGTTTCATTTGGCTAATCAGGATTTCTTTACAAATCTGCAATGTCGTCCTATTATTATCAATACGTCACGTGGAGAAGTTGTTGATACTTCTGCTCTTCTTTATGCACTTCAGAACTATCAAGTTAGAGATGCAATTATTGATGTATGGGAAAATGAACCTTATATCAGCCTTCCTTTGTTGGAACGTGTTTATCTTGGGACTTCGCACATTGCAGGATATTCGGCAGATGGAAAAGCTATGGCCACAGAAATGGCATTAAATGCTTTATGTGAATATTTTCACATACAAAAAAAATTCAAGATTACTCCTCCGGCATTAGAAAAACCTGTTGATCCAAAATGGGATGAAGATGAAGCTCAATTGTCTTTGTATAACCCTATAAATGACAGTAATGCATTAAAAAGACATCCTGAGGATTTTGAAAAATTGAGGAGTAATTATCCGTTGAGAAGAGAGTTTTGACTATAATTCCTGCACAGGAATGGGCATAATGTGCATGTAATTTGAATTTATTAGTCTAAATATTTGGCTGTTAGAAGAATTATTACTTACTTTGCGCGAATTTTCGAAATATAGAAACATATTTATTAACTTAAAAATTAAAATTATGTCTGAAATTGAATCAAGAGTTAAAGCAATTATCGTCGATAAATTAGGCGTTGAAGAATCAGAAGTAAAGAATGAAGCAAGTTTCACAAATGATTTAGGTGCCGACTCATTGGATACAGTAGAATTGATTATGGAATTTGAGAAGGAATTCGGTATTTCTATTCCTGACGATCAAGCAGAAAAAATTGCAACTGTTCAAGATGCTATCAATTATATCGAAGCAAATAAGAAGTAATCAATTTCATACTTACAAATGGAATTAAAAAGAGTTGTTGTAACTGGCCTAGGTACATTAACTCCAGTCGGAAATAGTCTCCCGGAATTTTGGGAGAATATCAAGAATGGAGTAAGCGGAGCTGGACCTATTACTCATTTCGATGCTAGTCAGTTTAAAACTCGTTTTGCGTGTGAAGTCAAAAATTTCAATGCGGCCGAATATGGAATTGACCGTAAGGAAGAAAGGAAAATGGACCTTTACACACAATATGCTTTGGCTGTAGCTATTCAAGCAGTAAAAGATTCGGGGCTAGATGTCGAGAAAGAAGATTTGAATCGAATAGGTGTCATTTATGGTGTTGGAATTGGAGGTATACATACATTTGAAGAAGAAGCCGGTAATTGGGCGGTCAATGGGAAAGAAATGGGTCCAAAATTTAGTCCGTTTTTTATTCCTAAAATGATTGCGGATATAGCAGCAGGCCAAGTTTCCATTAAATTTGGTTTTCATGGGCCTAATTATGTAACTTCTTCGGCTTGTGCATCTTCATCAAATGCTATTGCTGATGCGTTTAATTTGATTCGTTTGGGTAAAGCCAATGCGATTCTTGCAGGAGGTGCAGAAGCTGCCGTTTTTCCTGTTGGAGTTGGTGGTTTTAATGCTATGCATGCACTTTCTACTCGCAATGATGATCCAAAAGGTGCTAGTCGTCCATTCAGTGCCAGTCGTGATGGTTTCGTGATGGCTGAAGGTGCAGGTTGCCTTATTTTGGAAGAATTGGAACATGCAAAAGCTCGCGGTGCAAAAATTTATGCTGAATTGGCAGGTGTTGGAATGAGTGCCGATGCATATCATCTTACTGCCTCTCACCCGGAAGGATTGGGAGCCAAATTAGTAATGGAAAATGCTCTTGAAGATGCAGGATTAAAATCTGCAGATGTTGATTATATCAATGTGCATGGGACATCGACTGTCGTTGGTGATATTAGTGAATGCAAAGCGATAAAGGATGTTTTTGGAGATCATGCCTATGAACTTAATATAAGTTCAACAAAATCTATGACAGGGCATCTTCTTGGAGCAGCAGGGGCTGTTGAGGCTATTGTTTGCGTTCTTTCTGTTCAAGAGGACATTGTTCCTCCAACCATTAATCATGCAGAAGACGATATAGATGAGAATATTGACTATAAGATGAATTATACATTTAACAAAGCACAGAAACGTACAGTTAATGTCGCATTGTCAAATACATTCGGTTTCGGAGGTCATAATGCATGTGTAATTGTTAAGAAATACAAGTAAAAGTGTTTCATTTTGACATAAATAGAATAAGACTCTTTTTCTGCAAAGATAGGGAGTCTTATTTTAGTTTATATCGAGTTTTGGGATTTTATCCCCGCCATATAGAATTCTATCAACAGGCTTTTCTTCATAAATCGATGAGAACTGTTAAGCAAAAGGGTCATTATGTGAATAATGAACGTTTGGAATTCTTAGGTGATGCTATTCTTGATGCGATTGTTGGTGATATTGTATATCATCATTTTCAAGGTAAGCGTGAAGGCTTTTTGACTAATACTAGAAGTAATATAGTTAAACGTGAAACCCTTAATAGAATTGCATTGGAAATGGGATTGGATAAGTTGATGAAATGTGATACCGCAATTAACAGTCATAATAATTATATGTACGGAAATGCCTTTGAAGCTCTTATAGGTGCTGTTTATTTGGATAAAGGATATAATTATTGTAAGGATTTTGTAAACTCACGTATTTTGAAACAATTTATCAATATTGATAAAGCAGCTTATAAAGAAGTTAATTTTAAGAGTAAATTAATTGAATGGGCACAGAAAAACCGTTCAGAAATTGAGTTTAAATTAGTTGAAGAATTTCGTGATACAAATCAAAACAGTCCAATTTTTAAAACGGAGGTTTGGTTAAAGGGTATATATGGAGGTTCCGGAACGGGATATTCTAAAAGAGAAAGTCAGCAAGTAGCAGCTAAAGAAACATTAAGAAGAATAAAGAAAGATCAAAATTTTTTGGATTCGATTCTTGCCGTAAGTTCTCAAGAATTAATAAGTGATCATATTGAAAAATAGAATTACAATTTATTGTTGCTATATTGTTGAATAAACATATGATTATCTAAAAACTGAAAAGGTAGGGGAATCATGCCCAACCGAGGAAAAAGATATAACCAGCCAAGGAAAGACGTATGCCTATCGGTTCCGTCGCGGCTGGTTATGATTTATCTTTTGAATTTCAGGTACTTACGATAGAGTGCAGGCCTGTTGCTAAGTTCATTCATTTTCTCGAAAATTTCTTTTCTATTTTTTCTTTAAGTAACCGTCACCATATTTCTTTGACAATTAATAAATTATGGTAACATGCTCCTTTAAATGGCATTTATTAGGAGGTTACACTATAAAATATTGGAAATGAGATATTTATGATGACGGGTACTTAAGAAAACTTTTAAAAGAAATTATTCCTTCTCTGCTCCACTGTTGTTCGTTTTTCCAGATATATTACCTATCCATTTTAAAGGTAAACCATTATTATCGCAATTCAAATAAACAACATTATTTGCATTTTCCATGAGATATCCGACGATTCCTCCTGAATAGGTATTTGTATTGACTGATGCATGAACTTGATTTATAGATTTTTCAATCGTGACAAAACTTTTCATATATCCTATGATACCACCACCGAATCCGGCAAAAGTTGGACTTGTTGCTGTAATTGTTGCTGAGTTGTTAGATGATTTGATAATGCAATTGCTTGTTGTAGAATTAGCACTGCCGACAATGCCTCCGACAAAGCAACTATCTACATTACTAGTTATTTGTATATTCCCGGAGTTTGTACAATTCTCGACAATCGTGCCTCCTCCACAAAATCCTGCAATTCCTCCTACTTGTGTTCTTCCTCCAGATGCTGCAATAGAGTTGTTGTTATCGCAGTTAATGGTATTCCCCTGGTTATATGCAGTAATTCCACCTAAATATAATGAACTGCCTTTACTCATATTATTTGTAGAATAATTTAATTCTCCGTAATTCTGACAATTACGTATTATTCTATTGCTTATATTACGTCCACAGATTCCTCCAATAGCCAACATGGTAAATGGCTTATCTACACTATTAGAAGTAATATTGACATAGTTTTTACAATTAATGATATTTCCATAGTTAATTCCTACAATGCTTCCATATATGGCAGACGTTTTTGTATTTGTATGGTTAATTGCAAAACTACCGTTTACAGATAAATTTTGAATCGTTCCATTATTTTGTGCAAATAATCCGCAGGCAATATCTGAATTTTGTTCATTAAAGGTTAAACCGGAGATGGTATGATTATTGCCGTCAAACGTACCTTCAAATAAGCTTGTAGAGGTAGTTGATGCAATAGGCGTCCAGTTATATTCACTTAAGTTAAGATTATTTTGAAGATAAATAGTTTTATCTTTAAATGAAATTAAATTTATATTTACAAGACGAGCTAACCCTGCAAATTCAGCAGCATTTTTGAGAATGAATGAATTCTCGTCTGAATTATACCAATTCGTGTCATAAGTATCACCATCCCATATACTTGCATTTTCTTCTTTGTCATTTTGTTCAAGAGAGAAATCACCTCCATCAGACCACGGACTGATTTCTGCTTCAATTTCGATTGGCTCAATTTGTTTTTCTACATTAAGTGTATATTGATATTCTGTTTTTTCTAACCAATTATCTTCTTTGATTATATAGATTCGTTGTACTCCTGAACGGGTGGTCAAATAAATATTTTTGTCGAGACATGAATAAGGTAAAAGAATTGCTTCTGCATTTTCTCCGTTGATATCAGTTTTAAGTGATATAGTCGTTAATGATGAATCATCAATCGTTAAAGCCCCATTAATAAGTGAAAAAGAGCCTTTTGCAGGAATATTTTCTATAGTAATTGTAGCTCCTTGCATTTGTTCGGCTGTAATGCCATTGCCTCGTTTGATAATTAATCTCAATTTAGTTAATTTATGCTCGAATGATAATTTTTGTTTTTCTGTAGTTAGACCGATATTTTTTAGATTGTTACTATATAAAAAATCAATATTAGATTGTATATTTTGATTCCCTACATATATAGGGACTATGAGATTTATCAGATTAGTCGTATAAGGATAATAAGCAATAAAATTAACTTTATCTTTAGCAGGATAATAAATCGTATCTTGTTCAGTTGCAGGAACTATGTTTTGATTTTCTTCCGAATAAACGTATTTTTTATTGTTTGCATTATCTATAATCGAAAGAGAAGAAAGGGTCTCGTCTGTTTTGATCATAAAAATTCCAATAGGATCTTTATTTTCCCAATCATTTCCTATTACTCTTGTAGAGATAACCTTTCCCGAAAAAGTAACTGGAGTCAGAGATGTTTCAACTGAACTGATAGAAGTTAGTTCACTATTACAACTACTTATGGTGAGTTGGTAACCTAAAATGGCAATTGCCGCTGCAGATCTTAATAATCCGTTGGTGGTCTTGTGCATAAATAAATAATATTAATGAATAATTTTTTGTGTCATTTTAATTTTTTGTGTTTCTTTATATCAAAACGGTCGCAAAGGTCCTAAATTTTTTTATGAAAACCTACAAAAGAGTTCTTTTTTTATTAAAAAAGGGGAAAAAAGTTTATCTTTGTAGCTCCAAAAATATATAAATATGAATAATAGTTTGATAATCTATAATACTCTTTCACGAAAAAAAGAGGAATTTATACCTTTACATGCGCCGCATGTAGGAATGTATGTTTGTGGACCGACTGTTTATGGAGATGCACATTTGGGACATGCACGCCCGGCTATTACTTTTGATGTTCTATTTCGTTATTTAATGCATTTGGGATACAAAGTTCGTTATGTAAGAAATATAACGGATGTTGGTCATCTTGAACATGATTCGGATAATGGTGAAGATAAGATCGAGAAAAAAGCACGCTTAGAACAACTTGAGCCGATGGAAGTTGTCCAGTACTACGAAAATCGTTATCATAAATCAATGGAAGCACTAAATGTACTTCCTCCAAGTATTGAACCACATGCTTCCGGACATATTATGGAACAGATTCAATTGGTCAAAGAGATCTTGAATAATGGATTTGCTTATGAAAGTGAAGGTTCTGTTTATTTTGATGTTGTTAAGTATAATAAAAAATACAATTATGGTAAGTTGTCTGGTCGTAATCTGGATGATATGCTTAATACGACACGAGAATTGGACGGACAAGAAGAAAAACATAATCCTGTAGATTTTGCTTTATGGAAATGTGCCCAACCGGAACATATAATGCGTTGGCCGAGTCCTTGGAGTAATGGTTTCCCGGGCTGGCATTGTGAATGTACGGCTATGGGACGTAAATATTTAGGTAACCATTTTGATATTCATGGAGGTGGAATGGATTTGATTTTTCCACATCATGAATGTGAAATTGCCCAAAGTGTAGCATCTCAAGGTGATGATATGGTACGTTATTGGATGCATAATAATATGATTACCATTAATGGTACTAAGATGGGAAAGAGTTTAGGCAATTTTATTACTTTGGATGAGTTTTTCACAGGTTCACATAAGTTATTGGCTCAAGCTTATACGCCAATGACAATTCGTTTTTTTATTTTACAGGCTCATTATCGTAGTACAGTTGATTTTAGTAATGAAGCTTTACAGGCAAGTGAAAAAGGACTACAGCGTTTGATGGAAGGCTATAAGAATATTGACAGACTTCAACCATCGGTGAAAACACAAGATAATGATTTCAAAGGCTTAAGAGAGAAATGTTATGAAGCTATGAATGATGATTTAAATACTCCTATTGTTATATCCTATTTGTTTGATGCTTGTCATAATATTAATGCGGCATTGGATAAAAAAATCTCTGTAAGTGCCGAAGACATTGCAGAGTTAAAAGAAGTTTTTCATCTTTTTGCTTTTGATATCATGGGATTAAAGGAAGAAAGAGGAGACAATAGTGGGCGTGAAGAAGCTTTTGGTAAAGTTGTTGATATGTTGCTTGAACAAAGAATGAAAGCCAAGGTAAATAAAGATTGGGAAACGAGTGATATGATTCGTAACAGTCTCACAGCATTGGGCTTTGAAGTAAAGGATACGAAAGACGGCTTTACTTGGAAATTGAACAAGTAATTATTTATCACTAATTATAGAGGAGATAGGGTATCTGTTTCCTCTAATGCTTGTGAGAAATGCTTTCGCTGAGCCAAAACGGAGATACATATCTAATCTTACAGGTAAGTGGTTCTTGTCGTCAGTAATATAAAAAGTAATAATTTCTTTTTCTTTGTTTTTATCATATTCAACTAAAGAAAAAACAAGACAACGATAGGTTCGCTTATCATTGGATGTGAAATCTTTCTTTCCTCTATAAAGAAGAGTTTGTTCTTCTACATTCTTTCCTGTTGTCATGGGGAAGTGAATTTTTTGTAGTTTATTTAAGTCGGATGAATCAAAAGATCGTGCTCGTGCTAAAATACTTAACATGTCATATACACAATCGTCATAAATTTGTTTAGTTTTGGAAACTGTGCCATCTCGATATGTCCTGCGTTGATTTATAATGCTTTTCCCTCCTTGATATGAAAACCATGCTTCATCTATGGTATAACGTTTTCCTTCTTCTGCTCCTTTTCTAAAGTAAAGAGGTATAAGTTCTTTTGTATAAATACTTGTCAAAGTATCTCTCATAATAAAGAAAAAGTCAGCCTTATGGCTAGTTCTGGATATTAATTTTGTACGAAAAACTTCAGCTCCATTATAAACAGATTCTATCGTATTCATATTGGCCGTACCTACTTTATACCAGATAAATTTCCAATTAAATTCTAAATCATATGTTAGAGATTCTCCTGATTTAAATGCCGTATTTTCTATGGCACATTGTGCTTGAACTTGTATGGCAGTAATAAGCAGGCATATTATAATTATTAATTTTTTCATTGTTGTATTATTATTTATTCTTTTTCCCCATCTTGCGTTCGGCATTTCTGCTTTTTATTTTCTTTTCTGCATCAGGTTTTTGTTTGGTTATGGCAATTGGCTTTTGTTTATCTAAAGGAGTTTCTTTAGGATTCCAATTTTGTTCGATATCCCAAAGTGCTTTTAATTCAAATCTTCCCGGGTAGTAATATACATTTTCTGCTTGTTGCTTTTCTGCAAAGTTTCCTGTATCCCAGATGCCATTATTATTGTTATCTTCGAATGCTCTTACATAATATTTCCCAGGGTTCAAATAGAAAAAGTTTGCTTTTCCATCTTTTGTTTTTACTTCTTTTACAAGTTTGTCGCTTGTATCAAGTAATTGTACTACCAAATTTTCTTTTTGTAAATTTGTTCTTATGAATAAGGAAGCAAAGTCATTCAAAGATTTTATTTTGATAGGTTGCTCATCCGATTTATTTTCTTTACCATATAATCCAATAAATGCAGCTGAATCTACTGTTAGTTTATATTCTTTTTCCGGTCTCCATTCCGCAAGTAATTCGAAACTTCGAATTTTCCCTTTTTTATGTCTAAAGATA
Source organism: uncultured Bacteroides sp. (assembly GCA_964555225.1). Taxonomy (GTDB): domain Bacteria; phylum Bacteroidota; class Bacteroidia; order Bacteroidales; family Bacteroidaceae; genus Phocaeicola_A. The sequence goes on along the minus strand of CAZKSK010000019.1, from coordinate 4,002 downwards.
AAAGGACAATTCTTCCATGTAGAAGAATCAGCTTTTACTTTTAAATGAAGAGCCGAGTCGTTGTAACTTTTCAGGGGCTCATCAAAATCGAATGAAATGTTTTGATCCGGAGCCATTCCATTGGGAATATTTATCTTTAAAGGTAAAAATTCATGCGGCATATCTATACTAGTAGAATCTCCTTTTTTTTGTTTCTTTTTTTGTTCTTTTTCAAACTCTTCTTTCTTTTTAGCTGCGTCTTTTAATAGTTTGGCTTTGTTATTTTTGGCAGCAAGTGAGAACGTGTCTGTTTCTTCTATTAATTTACCTAATGAATCTGTTGTAAAATAACGGTAAGTAAAGTTTAATGTATCTTTATTAAATATCGTGGAATCTTTTAACCAATAGTTTAATGTATCATTTTTTTCTGACTTTTCAAGTATATATGCATTGTCTGCATCAAAATTTAAACCTTTCATAATAGGAAGGGAATCATTCTTTTTTGCGAAATAAAATGAAATTTTATTTAAATCTATTCGTTCGTTTTTTACTATATATTGACGTTCTTGTTCTTCTTTGAATGCTTTTAATACTATGTTATCGGGTATGAATCGGGTATAATGTACATCTTTAATGGTATCATATCGAAGGGAGTCATGCCATGTAGTATCTTGACGGATGGCCGGTTCACATGATGTTTTGATAGTATCTTCTTGAAATGCAATCATTTCTGCTTTTTGGTCGAACAGATAATTTTGATTTGCATCGTTCAATGCATAAATTCTATAACTTCCTGATTTTATACCTTTAATAACGAAATGTCCCCGACTATCAGTATGGGAAATTCTTTCCATCGGAAGTTTTGTAAATGCCGAGTCATTAAGATTGGAATACAAACCGACTAAAATACCTTTTACGGGTTCTAAATTTGATGCATCTAATACGGTACCGCTAACTTCCATCGTATCTATTTTCTCTCCGGTAGAGAATGTGTATGAGAAATTACCTAGTGGATTACCTTCATTATTATCGGTAATAGCATCGGCAAAGTCAATCGTATAAGTCGTATTTTTTTTTAATGAATCTACGAGTGAAACGGTTATTTTTTTTCCACTCGATTTGATCTCCGGTTGTTCCATCTGAGCAGGAGAAATAACAACTTTTTCACTTGCTTTTTCGAGTTTAATATTTTCATCGAATTCGAGAATAATCTTTTTTTCTTTATTATTTAGTGCGAATATTTTTGGAGAACTACCAATAAATTTAGGTGGAGTTTCGTCATAAGGACCACCATCGGGTGTTCCTATATTGGCACATGCTTGTATTAATAGTCCTAAAAAAAGGACTGACAAGGAGTACAAAATCCACTGTCTTATATTTACTTTTTTCATAAGTTTTTAATGGTTAAGACTTAAAATGTCTTCTAGATATTCCCGATTGTTGTTTAAACGTGGAATTTTATGTTGGCCTCCTAACTTTCCTTTTTCTTTAAGCCAGTCATCGAAAAGATGCGGTCTGGCTTCTATAATTTCTAAAGGTTGTAGAGTAACGTTTTTGTATCGTTTAGCCTCATAATCGGAGTTAATTTCTTGTAAGGATTTGTCTAATATGGTAGCGAAGTTATTGATAGATTTAGGCTTGACTGCAAATTCAATTAACCATTGGTGACGGCATTTTGCATTGGCATCCATAAAAACAGGGGCTGCTGTATACTCAATTACTTGGGCTCCTGTTGAAGCACAAGCTTTGGCCAAACCTTTTTCAGCGTTGTCTATAATTAATTCTTCTCCAAAAGCATTTATAAAATGCTTCGTCCGTCCCGTAATGATGAATTTATATGGATCAGAATGGGTAAAACGTATTGTATCTCCAATCATGTATCTCCATAATCCACAGGAAGAGCTGATTATCATGGCATAATTTTTCCCTATTTCAACATCCCAAAGAGGAATGGCCTGTGGCTTTTCTTTTCCTAAATCTTCCATTGGGATAAATTCATAAAAAATACCATAATCAATCATCATCAGCATAGAGGGATCGTTCATATCATTTTGAAGTCCGAAAAAGCCTTCACTTGCATTGTATGTTTCCATATAGTGCATCTTTGCCGAACGAATTAACTGTTTATATTGCTCTCTATAAGGAGTAAACGCTACACCTCCATGAAAAAAAATCTCTAAATTGGGCCATACCTGTTCCAAAGAATCAACATTCTTCAATTCTAGGACTCTTTTTAATACTGATAACATCCAGGACGGGACACCTGATAGATTTGTAACATTTTGATTGATAGTTTCTCGAGCTATACGATCTCGTTTTATTTCAAAGTCGTTTAATAAGGCTGTCTCTTTTTTAGGGACTCTTATTAAATTAATAATAGGATTGATATTTTGCATTAGGATTGCAGATAAGTCACCTACGTAACTATTTTCTAAGTTATAATTAGGAGCGTGGCTTCCTCCTAAAATAAGTCCTTTACCTGAAAAAAAACGACTTTGGGGATTTTGGTTCAGATAGAGAGTTACAGCATCAAAACCTCCGGTATAATGAATATTGCGCAAGCCTTTGGAACTAACAGGAATAAATTTACTTTTATCATTGGTCGTTCCGGAAGATTTTGCATACCATTTAACCAAACCGGGCCAAAGTATATTTTTTTCGCCATGGCGCATTCTATCTATGAAATTTTTAATATTTTCATAAGTCTGTACAGGTACTAACCTGGAGAAATCTTCATAAGTATGTATTGTATCGTATTGATGAGCCTTTCCCCATTCCGTGTTTTTTGCCTCTTGTATGAGTTGGCGTAGAATTTTTTCTTGTATTTGTGCGGTATTTGTAGCATAACGGTCAATAGCCTTCATGCGCCGTACAAATATGGGATTGACTATTTTTGTTAAATTCATTCTTAGAGATTTTTTTGCATTATATCTCACAAAAGTAGCTTATTTTTTTGAAAATGTATATCTTTACGCACAACATTTAACATGAATGATATGGCGAAGAGGATTGGCATACTTACAGCTGGTGGTGATTGTCCGGGAATCAATGCTACGATACGAGGTGTATGCAAGACTGCGATACATCAATATGGCATTGACGTTATAGGTTTTCATGATGGTTTTCAAGGTGCTATAACAGGTGATTATGAGTATATGTCAGATAGCTCTTTGACGGGTCTGCTTTATATGGGGGGGACTGTTTTAGGCACTTCACGAGCGAAACCGTTTAAACAATTGCCGACAGATACGTTTAATAAAGTTGATGCTATGATTGCTAATTTTGAAAAATTAGGATTGGATGCAATTGTCTGTATTGGTGGAAATGGAACACAAAAAACAGCTTATAAGATGTCACAGAGAGGGATTAATGTGATATCAATCCCTAAAACTATTGATAACGATGTTTTTGGAACCGATCAGACTTTTGGATTCGATACGGCAGTCAGTATAGCTACAGAAGCGATAGACCGACTTCATTCAACTGCCAGTTCACATAAGCGTGTTATGGTAATAGAGGTAATGGGACATAAAGCCGGATGGATTTCACTTTATAGTGGCATGGCAGGAGGTGGCGATATTATTCTTTTGCCTGAGTTAAAATATCATGTGGATTCTATATGTGATGCAATCTATGATCGAATTCATAAGGGTAAAGTATATTCTATTGTTGTGGTTGCTGAAGGTCTTCAGACAGATGGTAAAAGTAATGCAGGAGAATTCATTGCTAAAATGATCCGAGAATCTACTGGTTTGGAAACAAGAGAAACCGTCTTGGGTTATGTTCAAAGGGGAGGAGCTCCTACATCTTTTGATCGTAATTTGGGAACGCGTATGGGAGGTCATGCAACAGACTTGATTATTCGTGGCGAATATGGGCGAATGGTAGCGTTGCAGGGAACGTGTATTACTTCTGTTCCATTGGAAGAAGTCGGAGGTAAGACTCGTTTGGTTCCACCGGATCATGACTTAATTGTGGAAGGCAGAAAAATGGGGATCTGTTTTGGTTAAATAAATTTTATGC
>CAZKSK010000018.1:0-17416 GCA_964555225.1 uncultured Bacteroides sp. | reverse complement strand
TCCGGCTATTTCCTTTTTCAGCTTTTGTAAAGAATTGTTAGAACGATATGAAAATGATACCCGTATATTCATGATAGCAGGATTTAACAATCAAGAAATTACTCCTGATGTCCCTTACGATTATTTTTTCTCATCTACTTTTTCGATCTGGGGATGGGCCAGCTGGCGTAGAGTCGTTGATTTATGGGACGAACACTATACTTTTTTGGATGATACATTCAATATGCACCAATTAAAATCACTCATTGCCCAAAGGAAATTTCGTAGTGATTTCATCTGCATGTGTCATCGACACCGAGAACACCATAAAGCATTCTACGAAACTATTTTCCACGCTTCCATGCTGTTCAACTCCGGATTAAGTATTATTCCAACTCGAAACATGATAAACAATTTAGGACCTATTGGCAATTCCACTCATTTTGGAGGTTCCCTTGCTACATTACCTAAGAACTACCGTCATATTTTCACAATGAAAAGATATGAGCTTTCCACATCAATCAAACATCCGCGTTATATTATAGAAAATACCGATTACAAAGAAAAGGTTTATCGAATTATGGGGTGGAGACACCCTTGGATTAAAATCGGAAGGTCTTTCGAAGAACTATTTCTGAATTTACGCTACGGCAACTTCCGACTTATTGGAAATGCTTTAATTAACAGAATAAACAAATGGATGAAAAGAAATCAATACAATTAAAATCTTTATCTGTCTACTTCTACCATACCCGTCTCACTTCCGAGAGTTACGAAGCATGGAAAAGAAAAGAATTTCCAGGTCATCTATTATACGGAGCTACACATTTCGAAGCCAATGGAATTCGAACAATCATGCATCGATATCGTTATTTTCCAAAACGCTTTCAATTGATGCTGTATTCCACAAAAGAAATTTTGTTTTGTAAACAAAAATTTGACGTTTTGTATGCAAGCTCTTTTCGAGGTATAGAACCTTTGATATTTCTCCGGGCTTTAGGACTGTTTAGAAAGCCTATCATCATTTGGCATCATACGGCAATAACAAAATCCAAAAACAAATGGAAAGAATTTTTTTCTCGTCTCTTTTATAAGGGAATCGATCATATGTTTCTTTTTAGCCAAAAATTGATCGATGATTCCTTGGAAACTCATAAAGTAAATAAAAAACAGATTTCACTTATTCACTGGGGAGCAGACTTGTCTTTCTATGACCATTTGAAGGAAAAATATCCCGTTCACTCCCCTTCAGGATTTATATCTACCGGAAAAGAAAATCGTGATCTGGACACTCTATTGGATACATTTACTCAATGTAACCAACAATTAACAATCTATATAGCCCATTCATGTGGAAAAATCAATTATGACCAAATCATCGCCCGCCACAAAATCGGGAATAATATAAAAATCCACTTTGCTACAGGAGTTATTCCAGAAGAATTAGCTAAAAAAGTGATGCAGTCACAGTGTATCGTTATTGCGTGTCTCGATTTCCCTTATACAGTAGGACTCACTACTTTGATTGAGGCTTTTGCTTTGGGACTACCGGTCATATGTAGCCGTAATCCAAATTTTAATATAGATATAGAAACTGAAAAAGTAGGAATAACCATAAATTATGGAGACATTCAAGGATGGATAAACGCTGTAACCTATATAAGTAATCATCCTGAAGAAGCTCAGATTATGGGCAAAAATGGAAGACATATAGCAGAAAAGACCTATAATTTGGATCATTTTGCACAAGAAATAATAGATATATTACAAAAATACGCAAAGTAAATTCAATGAATTTTCGTATTTTTGCAGAAAATATATGGTAAATGAGAGTCTTATTAGTCAATACCTCAGAAAGAATAGGCGGCGCAGCTATAGCCACAAGCCGACTTATGGAAGCTTTGAAGAATAATGGTATCAAAGCTAAAATGTTGGTTCGTGACAAACAGACGGACCAGATTACAGTAGTATCATTAGATAAATCCTGGATAAATTTATGGCGTTTTATTTGGGAACGAATTATTATTTGGAAAGCAAATCGATTTAAAAGAAATAATCTCTTTGCTGTAGATATAGCCAATACAGGTATAGATATCACTTCTCTACCTGAATTTAAACAAGCTGATGTAATACATCTGAATTGGATTAATCAGGGAATGCTTTCATTAAAAAAAATTAAGAAAATCATTGATACAGGTAAACCCATCGTATGGACCATGCACGATATGTGGTGCTTCACGGGTATCTGTCATTACTCTGACGAATGCGCAGGCTATCTTAATACTTGTGGGAAATGCCCTTTTATATACAAAAACCATTCTGATAATGATCTTTCGCACAAAACATTTTTGAAAAAGGAAAAATTACTATATTCAGCACATATTTCATTTGTAACTTGCAGTCATTGGCTTGAAAGGAAAGCAAAAGAAAGCAAACTCCTACAAAGATTTCCTATTACATGTATTCCTAACACTATTAATACAAATCTTTTTCACCCTACATCAAAAAATGAAGCACGTGAAATTTGTAATTTACCTCTTAATAAAAAACTGTTGCTTTTCGGTTCTCTTAAAATATCCGATGAAAGAAAGGGATTTAAATACCTCGTTGAAGCATGTCATTTATTACATGACAATTATTCGGATATGAATAATTTGGGAATCGTCGTTTTTGGAAAGCAAACTGAGCAGATTTCCAATTTAATACCTTTTCCCATTTATTCAATGGATTATATTAGTGCGGAAAAACAACTAGCTAATATCTATAATGCAGTAGACCTTTATGTAACTCCATCGCTACAAGACAATCTACCCAATACAATAATAGAAGCTATGGCGTGTGGTATTCCATGCATCGGTTTTGAGGTGGGTGGTATTCCTGAAATGATAGATCATCTTAAAAATGGATATGTTGCTAAATATAAATCCGCAGCTGATCTTGCTAAGGGAATCTATTGGACATTAAGTGAAGGTAATTATAATGAATTAAGCAAACAAGCCTGTAAAAAAACAATAAACTGTTATTCGGAAAGCAGCGTGGCCATGAAATACATTGAATTATATAATAAAGTAACAAAAAAAAATGCCTAATCCGAAATTTTCTATTATAACTGTTACTTTCAATGCAGAAAAAACAATCAAACGAACTCTGAAAAGTGTCACTGCACAAAGTTATACAAATATTGAACATATTATAGTTGACGGAGCCTCACAAGATAAGACATTAAATATTATAAAGGAATATCAACGAGACACAACCAAAATCATTCATGAGCCGGACAAAGGAATCTATGATGCCATGAATAAAGGCATTAAACAAGCTACCGGAGATTATCTTTGTTTTCTGAATGCTGGTGACAGCCTTCATAATTCCCATACTTTGAGAGATATAACCGATAGTCTTAATGAACGCGGATTCCCGGATATTATTTATGGCGATACAGACATAGTAAATGACGAAGGTATTTTCCTCTATAAAAGGCGCTTATCTCCTCCTGAGCAACTCAATTGGAAGAGTTTCAAAAAAGGAATGCTTGTTTGCCATCAATCTTTTTACGTAAAAAAAGAACTGGTCTTAAATTATGATTTACAATACAAGTTCAGTTCAGATTTTGACTGGTGCATCAAAATAATGAAAAAAGCTGACACATTCTATAATACACATATGGTACTCACAGATTACTTAAATGAGGGAATGACGACAAGAAATCACAAAAAATCCTTGAAAGAACGTTTTCACATTATGAATAAATATTATGGAATGCCGGAAACAATTATTCGACACATAGGTTTTATATTCCGCAACTTGCTTTAGGGGAATATGCAAAAAAACTTTTTCCATATTCCTCCAGATTATGCAAAGGCTTGCATCTTATTTTCTATCATACTTTTAGGAGGAATTGGAATATCTATACTTTTATCTTCCCTCCCGGAAAAAGAAAAAAAAACTACACAAGCAGACTTAAAACTCATTGATAAATTTCTTTCTTCGATATACAAGGAAGACAGCATAAGAAAAAAAGAGTATGTCCTAACCTTCAAAAATAAAAATGAAAAAATTATCAAATTAGAACCTTTTGATCCCAACACCGTTGACTCTTTTACACTAATTAATATGGGATTTAAGCCTTATATAGCAAAAAACATTTTAAAATATCGAGCTAAAGGTGGAAAATTTCGGACCCCTGAATCATTTTCAAAAATTTATGGTATATCTCCCGAACAATTCCGAAGCCTATTACCTTATATTTACATAGGAGAAAGATTTCAATCCAAGAAATATGATAGTCTCCACTTTGAAAAGATAAAAAGTAACTCTATAAAACCATTTAAATATACAGAAGGTACCGTTATCGAACTTAATTTAGCTGACACTACCGAACTAAAAAAAATACCTCAGATAGGTATCGGTCTAGCAAAAATGATAGTCAATTACAGAGACAGACTAGGTGGGTTCTATTCAACAAAGCAACTTTCAGAAATAGAATATATGCCACTTAACATAGAAAAATGGTTCACCATAAAATCACCCATTTATTGCCATATTCATATTAATAAATCATCACTTGTCCAATTACGCAGTCATCCCTATTTAAATTTCTATCAGGCAAAAGTCATTATTGAACACCGAAGACGATTCGGAAAAATAAAAAGCCTTTCCGATATCTCTCTATATACAGAGTTTACTCGGAAAGACTTAGAACGAATTTCTTCTTATGTGGATTTTGATTAAGGTTTCTTCTTCAGAGATTTTCCTATTGAATAACCACAACTAACCAAAAAAACTATAGCAAGAAGTGACACTGCAGAAAAAGCAATCGTTTCCGTTACTTTAATAGATTTAGGACGAAACGTAAATTCAACAACATGCTTACCAGAAGGAACTTTCATGGTACGTAAAATATAATCTGCACAAGCATGGGGAGCTTCCTTCCCATCAATAAATGATTGCCAACCAGGATAATATATTTCGGAGAAGACAACAAGACCACCCCTTTTTGAATTAACTTCATATTTCAAATCATTAGGTTCATATGATTTTAATACAATTGTATCCAAAGAATCTCTTTGAATAGCAAAATTTTCACCCAATTCTTTCTTGAATTTAGTATCTACTATGGCGATATCATGAGGATTGATCTTATGCAAAGTTTCAATTTCTGCATTTGCACTATCCACATATTTCAATTGTTTAACAAACCAAGCATTTCCGAAAGCATACGGATTACTCAAAGGATATGTACTATTATCTTTCAACGGAAAAATGAACCAACGTGTATTCAACATATTGACAACAGAAAATTTACTTCCGTCTACTTTTTCCATATCACCGTTCGCCTGTGAAATTTCTTTGAATATTGTCTGCATCTCAGGAAAAATATGTTCATCTATCATTTCCTGATAACGACGTAATTTAGCTGCATGGTATCCTCCAACACTCTTATGCCAATAAGATGTATTATTTTCATTAAAAGTATTACTAGCCATATTTAACACACGATAATCCAAGGTTTTATCCTGCAAGATTATTTTATCCGTATTCGTTTTTTGAAAAGAGACTTCACGCTGATCTTTATCTACAAACATTCCATCATTTAGATAACGCTTGTTAACCTGCCACATATCTACTAAACATAACAACGCTATACATGCTACCAAGACATTAGCTTTTATCCTTTTATAATAATAAGCCAACAAAAGAACAAGGCCAATAAGAACTATAATCAAACTGCGAGCAGCATCAGCAGTAAAAATAGCAATTCTCATCTCTTTCAAATTATTTACTATAGGTCCCAGATATTCGCTTGGAATACCTCCCTGTAAAGCCGACATCTCAGAAGGAGAAATGTAATTCGGGAAAAAGAAAGTTGGAGCTAAATAAAAAATAAGAGCTACGCCTGCCGTTAATGTTATACTTGTAATACTTGCAATACGATTAGTAATCAAAATTTTAGGATTCTCTATAATTTCTTTCAAAGCCATTACTGCTAATAACGGGATAGTAAACTCCGCAATAACAAGAATGGATGAAACAGCACGAAATTTATCATACATAGGTATATAATCAAGAAAGAAATCTGTAAAACCCATAAAGTTCTTTCCCCAAGACAAAAGGATAGACAAAAATGTTACCGCGACTAAAGCATATTTCATCGGTCCCTTCACAATAAAAATACCCAATATAAACAGAAAAAGCACAAATGCACCGACATAGACCGGTCCCGAAGTTCCTGGCTGATCTCCCCAATATTGTCCTAATTGGTTGTAAACAGAAATAAAATTCATATCAGCTTTTTTCATCGCTATATCATTCTGGCTAAGAGGAACAGAAGCTCCACCTTTCACATTCGGAACTAATAACGACCAAGTCTCTCCGATTCCATAACTCCATTGTGTAATATAGTCTCGCTCCAGTCCACTATTTGTTTGATTTTTTTGGCTCTCATTTTTCTTGATAAGTTCACTCTTTCCACGCATAGTTTCCTTACTATACTCATAAGTATGATAAAGATTAGATAAATTGATGCAAATACCTACCAAGCCTGCTAAAATCAGAGTAACTGTCGCCTTATAGAATTGAGCCAACTCTTTTTTTCGATAAGCATCCACAGCATAAGCTATTACTATAAATAACATTACAAACAGAAAATAATAGCTCATTTGAACATGATTGGAACGAATCTGAAGTGCTACAAAAAAAGCAGCCAATAAACCACCTTTCAAGTACTTGCCCTTGTAAGCCAAAACCATACCTGCAATGGTAGGAGGTATATAGGCCAATGTTACAAATTTCCAAATATGCCCTGCAGCAATAATAATAAAAAAGTATGAAGAGAAAGCCCATATTATAGCGCCTAAAACCGACATCCATACTTTAAAATTAAATGCTCGTAACAAAATATAGAAACCCAGAAGCATTATAAATACCAAATACACATAATTAGGTAAATAAAGATGATAAATATCTTCCACAGTTTTTAAAGTATCGGTAGAATTATAACTGGGAGCCATCTGATAAGTAGGCATACCACCAAACAAAGCATTCGTCCAACGAGTGACTTCTCCTGTTTTTTCCTTATACTCTTTAGCTTCCTGCCCTGCACCAATTCCAGCAATAGAATCATGCTGAGCCAATATTCTCCCATCGGAATCAGCTGGGAAGAAATACAAATATGACAATACGGCAAAAAAGATTACCGCTATCACATCAGGCAAAATTAAATTCAGCTTTTTCATACTTAATTTTTATTCGGATAAACTAAATTAGCTTCCGTTATATGTTCCAATACTTCATGTAAAAATTTTGCTGATTCCCATTTGGCCATAGGTAAATCATGTAACAGATAATTACCACAATCCTGAGGAGCAGCTCCGGGAACTTCTCCTTCATACTGCATAATGAAACGAAAAGTCTCCTTTATTAATTCTACTATATCTTTTGATTCAAGATCACCTTTCATCAATAGATAATTACCCGTCAGACATCCCATAGGGCCCCAATATACAATCTTATCTTTCCATTGTAAATTATTACGTAAATAAGTTGCAGCCAAATGTTCTATTGTATGTAATGCCCCCTGTCCTAAAGCCGGCTCTCTATTCGGCTCCTTCATCCGAATATCAAAAGTCGTTACAGTTTCATTACCAATTTCATCTTTACGAGATACATAAATACCTCGAAGTAAACGAATATGATCTATTGTAAAACTTGGTATTTTATCCATATATTTTTTCTATTTTATTATAATTGTTCCGGAAGCACAGCCAACAAAGACTTTGTTACGCCGAAAGATTTTTCCGCCATAGTATCCCAAAAATTCAGATACTGTTCAAAATGATGACCGGATCCGGGAACATCACTTATAATACGAAAACTTAAAAATGGAATTTGATATAAATAACAAACCTGTGCTATAGCTCCCGATTCCATATCTACAGCCAACCCGTCAGGAAATCTTTGTTTGATATCTTGTAGTTGATCTAGATCCGTAATAAACTGATCTCCACTACAAATCAACCCTCCGCGTATCATTGTATCACATTTTACTTTCAAAGCCCAATCATATAACCTCTTATCAGCCTTATAATATAAAGGCAAACCTTGTATTTGTCCAAATTCACTTTCCGGTCCGCAGTCAACATCATGATAAACGACTCTTTCTCCGACTACAACATCCATTACTTTCAAATTATTATTTATTCCACCTGCAACACCTGTATTAATAATACAATCAAGGGAAAAATGACGAATCAATTCTACCGCGCCGACAGCAGCATTTACTTTACCGATACCACTTTGCATCAATACAACTGTATTTACGCCGAATTCTCCTTCAATAAATGTAAAGCGTTCTTTATTTATTTTCTTTTTATCATGTAACAGCAATGCAATCTGTTCATGCTCTTTCGCCATAGCATTAATTATTCCTATCTTCATTTCACCTTATTATATATGGTTGCAAAGATATAAAAAAAACCGTTCTTCCATATGGAAGAACGGTTTTTAATTCATTGCAAGTTGCGCAATTACTTACGCAAACCAAGAGCCTTAACAATGGCACGATATCTCTCGATATCACGATCCATTAAATAATTAAGTAAAGCACGACGTTTACCAACAAGGCGTGTCAAAGCTCTAGCAGTACTATAATCTTTACGGTTCTCTTTCAGATGTTCCGTCAAACGGGAAATACGGTATGAGAACAAAGCTATCTGAGACTCAGCTGAGCCAGTATCAGTGTTGGACTTTCCGTATTGACCAAAGATTTCTTGTTTTTTTGCTACATCTAAATACATAAATTCTAGATTAAATTTTTATTAGCGGGTGCAAAGTTATAACATATTTTTTAATACACAATGATTTTCTAATAAATAATCGTATCTTTGCACCCAAATTATAGGTATAGTATGCAAAATATAAGGAACATCGCAATTATTGCACACGTAGACCATGGGAAAACAACCTTAGTCGACAAGATGATGCTCGCAGGTCATTTATTTCGTAATGACCAGACGAATGGTGAATTAATATTGGATAACAATGATTTGGAACGAGAACGAGGAATAACGATTCTTTCAAAAAATGTTTCAATTAATTACAAAGAAACAAAAATCAACATTATAGATACTCCGGGACACTCTGATTTTGGAGGTGAAGTTGAACGTGTCCTAAATATGGCTGACGGTTGTATTCTTTTAGTCGACGCGTTTGAAGGCCCTATGCCTCAAACTCGATTTGTTCTTCAAAAAGCTTTACAAATTGGATTAAAACCGATTGTTGTTGTTAATAAAGTAGACAAACCGAATTGTCGTCCGGAAGAAGTTTATGAAATGGTCTTCGATTTAATGTATAGCCTGAATGCTACGGAAGATCAACTAGATTTTCCTGTTCTCTATGGCTCTGCAAAAAACAATTGGATGTCTGACAGCTGGGAACACCAGACAGACAACATTACTCCGTTACTTGATGCTATCATTAAATATATACCGGCACCAAAACAATTGGAAGGAACTCCACAAATGCTGATAACCTCATTGGACTATTCTTCTTATACAGGACGAATAGCGGTAGGACGCGTTCATAGAGGGACTTTGACAGAAGGAATGAACATAACTCTATCCAAACGTGATGGTTCACAAGTGAAATCAAAGGTTAAAGAACTTCATACTTTTGAAGGATTGGGAAGAAAACGCGTTTCTTCCGTATCTTCAGGTGATATCTGTGCAATCATTGGAATTGATGGTTTTGAAATCGGCGATACAGTCTGTGATTTTGATAATCCTGAACCTTTACCACCTATTGCCATTGACGAACCTACCATGAGTATGTTATTTACAATCAATGATTCTCCTTTTTATGGAAAAGAAGGTAAATTTGTTACTTCCCGTCATATTAATGACCGTTTACTTAAAGAACTTGACAAGAATTTAGCCCTCCGAGTAAAAAAAGTCGAAGATTCTGATAGCAAATGGATTGTCTCAGGACGTGGTGTTCTTCATTTATCCATTCTTATTGAAACCATGCGTCGTGAAGGTTATGAACTGCAAGTAGGACAACCTCAAGTTATATATAAAACAATCAACGATGAGAAATGCGAACCGATAGAGGAACTGACTATCAATGTCCCCGAAGATTATTCCAGCAAAATGATTGATATGGTGACACGTCGTAAAGGTGAAATGGTATCTATGGATACCCAAGGCGATAGAGTCAACATCGAATTTGAGATCCCATCAAGAGGTATTATAGGATTACGTACTAATGTGCTTACAGCTTCGGCAGGTGAAGCTATCATGGCTCATCGCTACAAGGAATACCAACCATATAAAGGAGAAATAGTCCGCCGTACTAACGGATCAATGATTGCTATGGAAGGCGGAACGGCATTTGCATACGCAATAGACAAACTTCAAGATAGAGGTCGTTTCTTTATTTATCCACAAGATGAAGTATATGCAGGACAGGTTGTAGGTGAGCATGTTCATGAAAATGATCTTGTAATCAATGTTACCAAAAGTAAAAAACTTACTAACATGCGCGCCTCCGGCTCCGATGAAAAAGCCAAAATCATTCCTCCGGTAATATTTTCGCTGGAAGAAGCTTTAGAATATATCAAGGAAGACGAATATGTAGAAGTTACTCCGAAAAGTATGAGAATGCGAAAAATCATTTTAGATGAATTGGAACGTAAACGTGCCAATAAGGCCTAAATAATCATTATTATTGCATTGTAATACGATAAAGTAAATTTACAAAAACTTTCCAGATATCATTAATTGTATTGATATTTACCCGTTCGGTCACAGAATGTGGTTCTATAATTTTAGGACCAATGGAGACTATTTCTACTCCTGAATATTTCTGTACGAAGTAGCCTGCTTCAAGAGCGAAGTGCATGGCTACTTTACGGGGTTTAAAGCCAAGAATATCTACAAAGATATTTTCAGCAAGTTGGATAAAAGGAGAAGAAAGGTCAGAATCCCATGCTGGTGCCGACATGATTACTTCAGTTGTTGCTCCAGCTTTACCTAAAATTTCCTTGATAGAACGACCTAACATAATAACTTCATGATCTATGAAGCTCCGGCTATAATTAGAAATAAATATATCCTTCTCATTTGTTCGTATCATACCCGTATTATTTGATGTCTCTACCGTATTTTCCAATGACTCACTCATTTTCAACACACCGTATGGTAATTTATCAACACTTTCCAACAACGCATCACTAATTTCTTTAACAAAAATCCGACTTGGGCACGCCACTGATTGTAATTTATGGATAAGTAATCGATCTGTTTGAGAATAAGCTGATTTCAAAGATGTAAAACAAGCATCTACACTTTTTTCAAAAAGGCCCTTTTCTTTCTCACTCACGCCTATAATAGCTTCCGAACTAACTGCAATTGAATTGTTCGCCTCACCACCATTTATTTCGGCGACAACTATTTTGAACCGACACTTCATTTCATTAAGCAAACTACAAATAATCTTATTTGCATTGGCTCTTCCTTTGTTGATATCTACACCTGAATGGCCGCCCAATCCTCCTTTAATGTCCAATCTATAAAAGGCATAACCAACAGGCGTTTCACTTGTATGAAGCGGAATCGTAGAAAACTGTAAATAAGCAGCGGCCGATCCTACCGTAATCGTATCATAATCTTCGGAATCAAGATTGATGATCTTCCTACCTTTAATAAAATCAGGAGCAAGATTTGCGGCTCCTGTCATTCCGTCCTCTTCATTAGTCGTTGCAATTACCTCAATAGGACCATGAACGATACTCTCATCTTGGAGTACTGCTAAAGCCATAGAAAGTCCAATTCCATTATCGGCACCTAGTGACGTTCCTTTCGCTTTCAACCAGCCATTATCTTCATAAGATTCAATAGGGTCACTCAACGGAAAAAATGTTTTCCCCTCTTCAGCTACACATACCATATCACAATGATTGAGTATTACAACAGGTTCTACCTGTTCATACCCTTGTGTTGCCGGTTTTTTTATAACTACACAATTTTGTTTGTCACGCTTATACTCCAAGTGCAATCGAGATGCAAAATCACAAAGGAAATCCGCTATTTTCTCTTCGTGCCAAGAAGGACGCGGTATTTGATTCAACTGTTTAAAAATCGCAAACACTTCATCGGAAGAAGGCACACAAATCTTATTTTTTATTGTTACCATAATTATACCTTTATTATATCGTACAAAACTGAGTGTAAATATAGTAAAAAGCATACGAGAATCCTACTTTTTTATAATTATTTGAATATTGAATTAATAATTACTTAAAACTTCTATGATTTAAAAAGACACAAAAATTTTATTATATAAAGATCCGTTACCCTTTTGTATCTTATCTTGATAAAGTATAAATTCTTATTACTGTATTTATTATTAAAGTAAATATTTCTTTTTAAAATCCAAAACCTGCAATAGAGTCTATTCCTTTCGTTAATAAACACGAAAATTAGACTATTTCATTTTACTTTTCATTCTGTGTCCATTCTAAGAAATACAATGCAGCATTGAAGAATTATTGATTGTGTGTAATTAAAAATGTCAATTATGAAAAGTAATTTTTTATTTGCAGTTTTAACTGCATTTTTATTAAGCAGCTCATTAACTGTTTCCGGTCAAAACGAGCAAAGAAGTAAAAAACAAGAAAACCGTCCAACTTTTGAACAAATGGAACAAAAACAATGTAATAAGATGGTAAAAGAATTAATGCTTGATGATGTAACATCCGCTAAATTCATTCCTATCTATAAACAATACCTCGAAGAAATAAGAACATGCAAATTTTTAAAATATAAAAAAAGCATGAAAAAAGGAGAAAATAAAGTAACTCAAACAGACGCAGATATTGAAAAAATGATTAAAGACCAATTTGCACAGACTCGCAAAATGGTTGATATACAAGAAAAATATTATACTGAATTTCAAAAGATTCTGACTCCTAAACAAATTCTAAGAATTTATCATCCTATGAATCAAAGAATGTTCAATGATAAAGGCCCCAAGCACCAACGCAGAATGAGACCAAATATGAATATGCACCCCATGTATCAAAATCAAAAAGTCAATTAAATAATGGAATGACTTAAAACAGGATAACTTATTTATCCCTCTAACTAAGTTATCCTGTTTTCTTTTAAATACTATTCCTTTTCTCCAAAAGCTAAATCTCCGGCATCTCCTAATCCCGGAACAATATAAGCATGATCATTCAATTCAGGATCAATGGCTGCACACCAAAGAGTCGTCCTATCTTCGGGAAAAGTACGAGTCACAAAATCCACAGCTTGCCGACTCGCAATAATTGCCGCCACATAGATTTCTTTAGGTTTACCTTTTGTATATAATGCATTTAAACTTAAATCCATAGAACTTCCTGTCGCAAGCATCGGATCAACTATAATAAGAGTTTTTCCATCCAAACGTGGAGTAGCTAAATATTCAATATGAACATCAAAATGTTCCTCATCTTTATATTTACGATAAGCAGAAACAAAAGCATTTTCAGCATTATCAAAATAATTTAAAAATCCTTGATGAAAAGGAAGACCGGCACGAAAAATCGTAGCTAAAACTATGTTGTTTCCAGGCACTGAAACAATAGAAGTGCCTAAAGGAGTTTGTACTTCTTCATTTTTATAATGCAAATCTTTACTAATTTCATAAGCCATAATCTCACCGATTCGTTCCACATTACGACGAAAACGGAGGCGGTCTTTTTGAATATTAACATCGCGAAGTTCTGCGACAAATTTATTAAGCAAGGAATTGGACTTGCTAAAATCAACTATTTTCATAGCATTCATTACTTTAAAACTTTCTCTAATTTATAAATATACGGCAAAATTAAATGTTTTAATTCTAATTCAAGAATGATGCAGATAAAAAATGATAGAAAAAAACAAGATTAAGATATATAAAAAATACATAATCAAAGGATATGCAATAAATTATAATTGGTATTTGCAAACTCGGATTTGCAGTTTTGTTATTGATTCCTAAAAATTCAGCAATTACGGAAATTTTTCTTTATTATCTCTTTTCTTAAAAGAATCATTATCGTAACTTTGCAAAAATTTAAAGGGAAACAAATCATAAGTATTATTTAAAATAAAAAATTATGGCAAAGATTGATTTAACAAAGTATGGAATTACAGGTACTCCTGAAATTTTTTACAATCCTTCTTATGAGGTTTTGTTCAACGAAGAGACCAAAGAAGGTTTAACAGGATTTGACAAGGGTCAAGTAACTGAATTAGGCGCAGTAAACGTTATGACAGGCGTTTATACCGGACGCTCTCCTAAAGATAAATTCATCGTTATGGATGAGACATCAAAAAATACTGTTTGGTGGACATCCGATGAATATAAAAACGATAACAAACCAGCTTCTGTAGAAGCTTGGAAAGCTGTTAAGGAAATTGCTAAAAAAGAACTTTCAAATAGGAAATTATTCATAGTTGACGGTTTCTGCGGAGCAAATGTTGATTCTCGCATGAAAGTACGTTTTATTATGGAAGTAGCTTGGCAAGCTCATTTCGTAACCAATATGTTTATCCGTCCTCAAAATCAGGCAGAATTTGATCAGGAGCCTGATTTCGTTGTATTTAATGCTTCAAAGGCAAAAGTCGAAAATTACAAGGAATTAGGATTAAATTCTGAAACGGTTGCGATGTTTAACGTAACCAGTAAGGAACAAGTTATTATTAACACTTGGTACGGTGGTGAAATGAAGAAAGGCTTATTTTCAATGATGAACTATTTCTTGCCGTTAAAAGGTATCGCAGCTATGCACTGTTCAGCCAATACGGACATGAAAGGTGAAAATACCGCTATCTTCTTCGGATTATCCGGGACAGGAAAAACGACCTTGTCAACAGATCCTAAACGTAAATTAATCGGTGATGATGAACACGGATGGGATGACAATGGCGTATTTAACTTCGAAGGTGGTTGCTATGCTAAAGTTATTAATCTTGACAAAGATTCAGAGCCTGATATTTATAATGCAATCCGTCGTGATGCGTTGCTAGAAAACGTTACAGTAGATAAAGATGGAAAGATTGATTTTGCTGATAAGAGTGTAACGGAAAATACTCGCGTTTCCTATCCTATTTATCATATCAAAAATATCGTTCGTCCTATTTCTCACGCTCCTGCTGCAAAACAAGTAATATTCTTGTCAGCTGATGCTTTTGGAGTTCTGCCTCCTGTATCTATTCTTAACAAGCAACAGACTCAATATTATTTTCTGTCTGGCTTTACTGCTAAATTGGCAGGAACAGAACGTGGTATTACTGAACCGACTCCTACATTCTCTGCTTGTTTCGGTCAGGCATTCCTTGAATTGCATCCAACTAAATATGCAGAAGAGCTTGTAAAACATATGGAAAAAAGCGGTGCAAAAGCCTACTTGGTAAATACAGGTTGGAACGGAACCGGTAAACGTATCTCTATTCGTGATACACGTGGTATTATTGACGCTATCTTGGATGGAAGTATTGATAAAGCTCCTACTAAAATGATCCCTTTCTTTAATTTCGTAGTTCCAACAGAGTTACCTGGCGTTGATTCAAAAATTCTCGACCCACGTGATACTTACTCTAATGCTGGAGAATGGGAAGTTAAAGCAAAAGATTTGGCTGGACGTTTTATTAAGAACTTCTCTAAGTATGAAGGAAATGAAGCTGGTAAAGCTTTAGTTACAGCTGGTCCGAAATTATAATTTGATTCTTTTTATAATAAAAAAAGGCGATTTTCTAGAGAAAATCGCCTTTTTTATCGATTATTTTAATCTAAATACTAAAAAAATATTGTGTTTAATATTTTTATTTCTAACTTTGCAATAACAAAAAAAGAATTTTTCATCGTTTTAGAATAACAGAGCATAGATAATTAGATTGAGAAGTTGTAAGTTGCCACGGGGTTGTGAAATTCCGTGGCAACGTCTTTTTATAAAGATATCCCTCAATCATTTCTGTTTTCCAATTTTTAGTTCAACAAGGAAGGCTATAATCAAACCCATTCCTCCGAAAAGTAAAGTAGTTGCTCCATAAACAACTGAAACAACATCATTTATTTGACTATCATATTCTTTCCCGGGTACGGCATAAGAAGAAATGCTGTAATAACAAATGGCATACCCAACCAAAAGTCCAACACCGATTCCTAAGAAGAGAGCTCCTATCCTTAAAGCCCACGAAGAATAATTCTTAAACATCGGCTGACCACCGCCAAAGAGATTCTGAAAAATAGGATTAGCATCCTTCAGGCTTTCACATTTTTCAATCATCATAATCCGTTCTTTCCGACGTACATACAAATCAATAACCTTATAAAAGGTAATGAAAATAATAGCTACTATTAAAGGCGCTGTAATAAAATCCATAATTCTATATTTTAATTGGTTAATAATTTCGTTTCTGTCTTTTAGACAACACTACGAGAAAAAAAGTTACAAGAAAAATAAAATTTATTTTTTCTGCGTATTTTTGTAACCATTGATATAACTTATACGTCTAAAAAGACGAGATGGAAAAAGAAGAGCTAAATATCATTGAACACATTTTGGACGGGGATAACCGGCAATATGCGATTCTGATGGACAAATACAGTCAACAGGTGTTTAGCCTCATTTTTCAAATGGCAGGTAACCAGGAAGATGCAGAAGAACTAACTCAGGATACATTCCTGAAAGCATATCAAAATCTGAAAAGATTTAAAGGAGAAAGTTCTTTTTCAACATGGATATACAGAATAGCCTATAATACAACTATTAGTGCCATGAGAAAAAAAAAATATACCTATTATGTGGATGAGCAACAATTAACTCTTCTTTCCGATAATCAAGTGGATGCATTGCTTGATTCTGATACCGAAGAAAATTGTGAAGTTCTACGAAAAGCGATCAATCAATTAGATACAAAAGAAAAAGCTTTAATCACAATGTTTTATGAAGAAGATAAATCTATAAAAGAAATTTGCGAAATAGTTACAGAAACAGAAAGTAACATAAAAGTAAAATTACATAGAATAAGATATAAATTGTATTTACTAATAAAAGGAAAAAAATGAAACCTGCAAGAGATAATGGATTAAAGAGGGCATTAAAAATGTCAGAAAAACCTGTGCTTTCCTCCAATTTTACTTTCAAAACCATGATGAAATTGGAAGAAGAGCTTATCCTTCAAGAAAGAAAAAAAGAACGACAACTATTTCTCCTTACTATTGGTTCTTTTAGTATTTTGACTATTTGTTGCATCGTATGGCTTGCCCTTTATACAAATTTTAATTTTTCTTTCCCATCTGTAAACAAGATCTCTTTAAATAGAGGAGACATATTATTTATATTCATACTAATAATTTTACTCACATTCGATTATGTTATGAGAACTTTATATCAAAAAAAACATTC
>CAZKSK010000017.1:0-17438 GCA_964555225.1 uncultured Bacteroides sp. | reverse complement strand
AACAAACTATTATAGAACCGTATGCCTTGGCTGATGACCAAAAAGAAGAACTGATTCAATGGTATGATAATCTTATTCGAATGATGAGAGAAGAACATATAATGGAAAAAGGTCATCTTCAGATTAACAGAAATATTATTTTATTGCTTACGGATTTACATTTGGAAATGCTTCGATCTTCTAAATTTCCGATTTACGAAGCCGCTTATTACAAGACTTTACCTTTTATTGTTGAATTGCGTGCCAAAGGTGATAATAAGGAACTTTCGGAACTGGAAATTTGTTTCGATGCATTATACGGGGTAATGATTTTAAAGTTACAAAAAAAAGAAGTAAGTAAAGAAACTCAGAAAGCAGTAGATAAAATCAGTAGTTTTCTTTCTCTGCTTGCAAATTATTATGACAAGGAACGCAAAGGCGAATTGGATGATTTGCTGGATGATAATAAAATATTAAACGGTTTTTAAAATGAAAAATATATTGATAACCGGAGCTAACGGCCAGTTAGGTAACGAGATGAGATTGCTGTCTAAAGAATTCAATTCTTATAACTATTTCTTTACTGATGTGCACGAGTTGGATATAACCGATAAAATAGTAATTAGGAATTTTGTAAAAAATAATGATATTCATTGCATTGTTAATTGTGCTGCATATACGGCAGTAGATAAGGCAGAAGAATATCCTCAAATATGTGATAAATTAAATCATTTAGCTCCAGGATTTTTGGCAGAAGCGGCTGAAATTAACAAGGCTATACTGATACAACTATCTACAGATTATGTATTTGACGGGACGAATCATATTCCTTATGTGGAAGAAGATCCAACGTGTCCGGTTTCGGTTTATGGGAGAACAAAACTAGCTGGAGAAAATGCGGTTATTGAAAAATGCAGTCGATCTGTTATTATTCGTACTGCATGGCTTTATTCCACATTTGGTAATAATTTTGTGAAGACGATGATGCGTTTGGGTAAGGAAAAATCTCAACTTGGAATCGTTTTTGATCAGATAGGAACGCCAACATATGCTAGAGATTTGGCTCGTGTTATATTTGCCGTAATTGAGAAAAATGCTATTGGACTGTATCATTTTTCTAATGAAGGAGCCATTTCTTGGTATGATTTTACAAAAGCTATTTATCGTATAGCAGGTATAGATAGATGTGCCGTGAAACCGATCCATGCAGATGAATATCCGTCTTTGGCCGCTCGTCCGCACTATTCAGTGTTGGATAAAACGAAAATTAAAAAAACATTAAATATAGAAATACCTTATTGGGAGGATAGTCTAAAAGATTGTATAAAAGAATTACAGAAGAATCAATAAACAGAGGAATGAACGAGATTGAGAGAAGAAGAACATTTGCGATTATATCGCATCCGGATGCAGGTAAAACGACACTAACAGAGAAATTGCTCCTTTTTGGAGGCCAGATTCAGGTGGCTGGGGCTGTAAAATCCAATAAAATCAAGAAAACGGCAACATCCGATTGGATGGAAATAGAAAAACAGCGTGGAATATCTGTTACAACTTCCGTAATGGAATTTGATTATGGAGGATATAAGGTAAATATTTTGGATACTCCGGGTCACCAAGATTTCGCTGAAGATACGTTCAGAACATTGACAGCTGTGGATAGTGTAATTATTGTTGTGGACAGTGCAAAAGGAGTTGAAGCTCAAACTCGAAAACTGATGGAAGTATGTCGTATGCGTAATACTCCGGTTATTATTTTTGTCAATAAGATGGATCGTGAGGGCAAGGATCCTTTTGATTTGCTTGATGAATTGGAAAATGAATTAATTATTAATGTTCGTCCATTGAGTTGGCCTATAGAACAAGGTCCTCGTTTTAAAGGTGTTTATAATATATATGAACATAAACTCGATTTATATACTCCCAGTAAGCAAGTTGTAACAGAAAAGGTGGAAGTTGATATTGCCAATGAGGATTTAGAGAAGCATATTGGCAATGTACAGGCAGAGAAATTACGTTCAGATCTAGAATTGATAAATGGTGTATATTCTGAGTTTAATATTGAGGATTATTTAAAAGCTGATGTGGCACCTGTATTCTTTGGTTCGGCTTTGAACAATTTTGGAGTGAAGGAATTATTGGATTGTTTTGTGAAAATAGCACCAAGTCCTCGCGTTATGAAGGCGGAGGAACGTATAGTCATTCCTTCAGAACCGAAATTTACTGGGTTTATATTTAAAATTACAGCAAATATTGATCCTAACCATCGTTCATGTATAGCATTTTGTAAGGTTTGTTCCGGCAAATTTGTACGCAACGCTCCTTATCTTCATGTACGTAATAATAAAATAGTTCGTTTTTCTTCGCCTACTCAATTTATGGCTCAGCGAAAGAGCACTATAGAAGAAGCGTATCCAGGAGATATAATAGGTTTGCCTGATAATGGAATTTTTAAAATTGGCGATACTTTAACAGAAGGAGAAGAACTCCATTTTAGAGGATTACCGAGTTTTTCTCCAGAGATGTTTAAATATATAGAAAACGCTGATCCTATGAAAACCAAACAGTTGAATAAAGGTATTGACCAATTGATGGATGAAGGCGTTGCTCAATTATTTATTAATCAGTTTAATGGTCGTAAATTAATAGGAACGGTGGGTCAGTTACAATTTGAAGTTATTCAATATCGATTGGAAAATGAGTATAATGCCAAATGTCGTTGGGAGCCTGTTAATCTTTATAAAGCTTGTTGGATAGAAAGTGATGATCTTGATGAATTTGAGGCCTTTAAGAAACGTAAATATCAATTTATGGCTAAGGATCGGGAAGGACGAGATGTCTTTCTTGCAGATAGTAATTATGTATTGCAAATGGCGCAAAATGATTTTAAACATATAAAATTTCACTTTACCAGTGAATTCTAATCCTCAAAAACCACGAATTTATTTATCGTGGTTTTTCTTAGTCCATGTTTGAATAGTGTCTGAATCATTTATGATATAGTAATCACTTGAATTAAAGTCATAATTTTTCAGCTTGTCTTTCAAATTTTCGTTTATTTTTTTCATTTTATCATTGAAAGATTTCCAGTCGATATTGTTGTAAGCTTGAAATCTTCCCCATTTTTCAAGTGGTATTCCATTAATGATGTATGAACTCTCATCTTCATCTTCTTTACCTCTATTTGCATAGTTGTAAGTAATAATTGATACATTAACATAGGGATTGGATCCCAAACTGTTGACATTCAAAGTATATATACTTTTCTTTTTCCCATCTTCAAAAATAAGTGTCATATTACTTTTTCCTGTATTTCTTCCATTCTTAATAATGCTGATAGCTTGTTCGCTGTCTTTTTCAAAAGCATTTTGGAATTTTTTGGCATACAAATTTTTTTTACCGGAGAAACTAATATTTTTAATTTCCTTATAGGTCTTTTTCGTTGTCTTGTTTCTTTTAATTACCGTATTTTCGTAGATATTTCCTTCTTTTTCTACTTCATTGACTAGACGATTGATATTACTTTGTGCATAAATTTTGTTATAAAAACCTCCACTTGACAATATGGCAGAGAGACAAACTATAAATATTTTTTTCGTTTTCATAATGGTTTTACATTTATTTATTTAACATTTCTTTGATTATTTTTCTGGATTCTTCATCTGGAACATTCTTAAGAATTTCTTTTTCAATTTCTCTTTCAGGGTCTTTTACATTTATATCTTTTTTTATTATATTTTCTACATATGCTTCCTTTTTATCAGCATCTTTTATTGTCTTTTGCAAAATAGGCATAATTGTATGTAAGTCAGTAATTTTTTTCCCATTCCGAATAATATAACTACCTTCATAACAACTATATTTAGGTGATTCTTTAGGTAAATATAGCTTTAGACTTATACCGCATACAAGGATAACAATTGCTGCTATGCTAATCCTTAATAAAATAGGATAGAGTTGTTTGGACCGTTTATGTATTCTTTTTGGTAAAGGGGCTTTCATACCATCCTGATACCATTGAAACATTTCTTTATATTTTTTCATTTCTTCAGGAATATCATTTCCTGAAAAGAATTGATAAAGTTCTTGCTCTTCGGAATTAGTCGTCTTTCCATCAAGGAATTGTTCAACCCATTCTTTTACATTTTGTTTATTAACTTTCATTTTATTTTTGTTGTATAAAAAGTTCTTTAATTTTTTTTCTGGCTCTGGAAAGATTTGTCCTTACAGTCACTTCTTCACAACCTGTTATACGAGCAATTTCATTTGTTTCCAAACCGTCAATATGCTTCATTCGTAGAGTAGCTTGCTGTACATCAGGTAATTTATCGATAATTGTCATCAATTTCTTATAATCATCTTGTTTTATTAAAGATGCTTCAGGAGAATCGTTTTCGTCAATTACATCTAATTCATCAATGCTTTTGAATGAAGTTGTCAATCTCAACCTGTTCAGACATAAATGTTTAGTAATAACTAACGCCAGAGCTTCTATGGAATTGTATTCTTCCAATTGGAGGCGCATACACCATAATTTGAGTAATACATCCTGTGTCACATCTTCTGCGTCATCTGTGTTTTGAAGATATCTTACCGCCTGTCTATGAAGATGAGCGCGAATCTTTTGGGCTTCTGTTTCGAATTCTTTCCGTTCCATTTCAATTAGCTGACATCTCTTGGTTACTTTTCGTTGCATGCAAAGATAATCTTTTTCATAATTTCTTTGTTTTTTTTGCTTTGTAATATAAATGTAATATTTTTGTAATATCTGTATAATGCGCGCATAATATTTTTGCATTAAATAAATTTAAAAAGATTGTATGGAAACAGTTTATTTAGGCGTTGTTATTTTCCTTTTTGTTTTGGCTGTGTTTGATTTGACGGTTGGAGTTAGCAACGATGCCGTTAATTTTTTAAATTCGGCGATAGGAGCGAAGGCTGCCTCATTCAAAACTATTATGATCGTTGCGGCAATAGGTATTTTCTTCGGCGCGACCTTGGGGGATGGTATGATGGAAATTGCTCGTCATGGTATTATGAGACCGGAGCATTTTTATTTTAATGAGGTGATGTATATATTCGTTGCTGTTATGGTAACAGACATTGTGTTGTTGGATATTTTCAATTCATTGGGGTTACCTACATCAACCACAGTGTCTATGGTGTTTGATTTGCTGGGAGGAACTTTTGCTATAGCGATGATGAAGATAGCAAAAGATACAAGTGGCACTTTAGGCTTTTACGATTTACTAAATACTGAAAAAGCTTTGACTGTTATCCTGGGTATCTTTTTGTCTGTAGCTATTGCCTTTTTCTTTGGTTTGATCGTACAGTATATAGCAAGAGTTATTTTTACTTTCAATTATAAGAAAAAACTAAAATATAGTATAGCTCTTTTCGGTGGTATTGCTACGACGTCCATTGTTTATTTCATGCTGATAAAAGGAGTGAAGGATTTTTCTTTTATGACTCCTGCTAATAAAATATGGGTAAATGAACACACCGGTCTTATTGTGCTTCTTTGCTTTCTTTTCTTTACTGTATTGGCACAAATCCTTCATTGGTGTAAAATAAGTGTTTTTCGTCTTATCGTTCTTCTTGGTACTTTTGCTCTGGCTATGGCTTTTGCTGGGAATGACTTGGTAAATTTCATAGGTGTACCGTTAGCAGGATTCTCTTCTTTTCAGGACTTTATGGCCCACGGAGCAGGTAATGCATCGGGTTATTTGATGACATCTTTAAATGCTTCGGCTAAAACTCCGGTATATTTTTTAATTGCAGCGGGATTTATTATGGTCCTTTCACTTGTAACTTCAAAGAAAGCTTATAATGTGGTGAAAACGTCTGTAGATTTGGCACGTCAGGAGGCTGGTAATGAAATGTTCGGATCTTCAAAAATGGCTCGAACCTTAGTACGTACTACGACTTCAGCTGTATCAACAGTATTGGATATAATTCCAGAAAAAACGAAAAAATGGTTTAATAGCCGTTTCAATCAAGACGAAGCTATACTAAATAATGGAGCAGCCTTTGATCTGATTCGGGCGTCGGTTAATTTGGTATTGTCGGGATTACTAATAGCTGTGGGTACTTCATTGAAATTGCCTCTTTCTACTACTTATGTAACTTTTATGGTAGGTATGGGTTCTTCTCTTGCTGATCGAGCATGGGGGCGTGAAAGTGCTGTATTCCGTGTCACCGGAGTCTTGTCAGTTATCGGAGGGTGGTTCATTACAGCAGGTGCAGCCTTTGTTTTGTGTTTTCTCGTTACGCTCATTATGTATTTTGGAGGGAATCTTGCAGTTTTCATTATGGCATGTTTGGCGATTGTAATTTTAATTCGAAGTAATATAAAATATAAAAAGAAACTTGCATCGGAAAAAGAAGATACCTTATTTGCGGATATGGTTGCCACAAAAGATGAAAAAGAAGTTTGGAATTTGCTTATGCGTCATGTTCAGGTCAACCAATCTGAATTTATGGATTTTGCTTCTCAGCTTTATGGGAATGTTACAGATGGATTTATTAACGAGGATCTAAAATTGTTACGGCGTTCCGAAAATAATTTGAATGAAGAGAAACAAATGTTGAAAAAAATCCGTCGGAAGGAAACTATAGGAATGCAACGAATAGATAAAGGTATTGCCATAGAAAAAAATACATGGTTCCATTTATTGCATAATAGTGGCGAACAGATAAATTATTGTCTTCGTCGTATGTGTGAACCATGTGAAGAACATATTGATAATAGCTTTAAACCTTTACCGAAAGAATGTATTAAAGAATTTATTCCGATACGAGATATGATGATGTTTCTGATGGCTCGTACAAAGGGTATTGTAGAAGATAAGAAATTTGATCAAGTTGATGAAATCCGTAATGAATGTGATCGATTAAAGGATTTGTTGAGTAAAATAAGGCGTGTCCAGATAGATCGTATGCAGGATGAAAAAAATAATTTAGCTGTAAGTTATGTTTATCTTAATATCTTGCAGGAAACCCAAGAAATGGCAAGTTCTCTACGTCACTTTCTCCGTGGTATAAGGAAATTCTGTGAAGACATCTAATATAAGAAAGTTTTTTTAGTATATTTGTGAACATAAAAAAATATCAATATGAATCAAGGACATATTTTGGTAGTAGATGACGAAGAGGATTTATGTGAGATTTTAAAATTCAATCTTGAAAATGAGGGATACTCTGTAGATACAGCTCATTCGGCTGAAGAGGCACTAAAATTGGATTTGACTTGTTATGATTTATTCCTATTGGATGTAATGATGGGAGAGATAAGTGGATTCCGTTTAGCAAGTATGTTGAAAAAAAAACCAGAGACTGCTTCAATTCCTATTATTTTTATTACGGCAAAAGATACCGAAAACGATACAGTTACAGGATTTAACGTAGGCGCCGATGATTATATTTCCAAGCCATTTTCTTTACGTGAGGTTCTGCTTCGGGTGAAAGCCGTCTTAAGGCGTCTAGTTAAAACGCCAGAGGAAAAAAAACAAGGAATCTGCTACGAGGAGTTATTGATTGATATGGAGCAGAAAAAAGTTTTTATAGATGGAATCGAAATTCTACTTACAAAAAAAGAATTTGAAATTCTGCATCTTTTACTTCAAAACAAAGGACATGTTTTTACTAGAGAGGAAATTTTAGATAAAGTATGGAGTGATGAGGTGTATGTCTTGGATAGAACGGTGGATGTAAATATAACCCGTCTTCGTAAAAAAATTGGGAATTATGGAAAATGTATTGTTACACGTCAAGGTTTCGGTTATTGTTTTGAGAATCTTTAAAATGACTATATATGAAGTTTATTAAGATATCTTTCAGTAATAAACTATTTCTTTCTATTCTGGTGATGTTTATTATGATTGGAAGTTGTTTTACTTTCTATCAGTATCATAGAGAAAAAGTTTTTAGAATAGAATTGTTGGATTGTCGTCTTCAGGATTTTAATAAACAAATGAATGAAGCAATCGATGAAGATTCAATTTTTAATGACAGTGTGTTTACTCATTACGTGATAGCACATGCCATACCTCATCTTCGTGTTACAATTATTCACATGGATGGACATGTAATATATGATAATGAAGAAAAGGATGTTTCACACATGAAAAATCATAAAAATAGAGTGGAAATTGCTCAAGCTCTTAAAACGGGTAACGGATATGATATCTATCGGGTTTCGGAGACGCTGGGTGGGCATACTTATTTTTATTCTGCAACTTATTTTAAAAAACGAGGTTATATAATTAGAAGTGCATTGCCTTATGATATTAATTTAATGAAGACACTCAGTGCTGACATTCATTATGTGTGGTTTACTTTGATTATAGGGGTTATTATTATTCTGTTGTTATATAGGTTTACAAAACGTTTGGGACGGAATATTTCCAATTTACAAGAATTTGCGGAAAGAATAGAAAAAAATGAACCGTTTAATGAACTTCGCAGTAAATTTTCTGAGGATGAACTCGGGGATATATCCCAGCATATAGTAGGATTATATGAACGTTTGAATTCGAGTGAACTTGATAAGGTCAGATTGAAAAGGCAACTCACTCAAAACATAGCTCATGAATTGAAAACGCCGGTAAGTAGTATTCAGGGATATCTTGAAACTCTTGTGAGTAATAAAAATATGCAGGAACAAACCAAACGGGATTTTCTAGAACGTTGTTATGCTCAAAGTAATAGGTTAAGTAATTTATTGAGAGATATTTCTGTTTTGACCCGGATGGATGAGGCTCCGGAATTGATCCAAAAAGAAGATGTAGATATCAATATTATCGTTGGAGCAATTCAAAAAGAAGTAGAACATCAGTTAAAAGAAAAGAAGATGGAATTTCTACTTATGTTGATTGATAATATTCATGTTAAAGGAAATCCTTCATTGCTTTATTCCGTTTTCCGTAATCTGACCGATAATGCTATTGCTTATGCCGGGGACAATACTTGTATAACTGTGAAATGCATGAAAGATGATGAAAAATTTTATTATTTTTCTTTTTCTGATAATGGAGTTGGTGTTGGTAAAGAACATTTACCTTTCTTATTTGAACGTTTTTATAGAGTAGATAAGGGCCGTAGCCGAAAATTAGGAGGTACAGGATTAGGATTGGCTGTAGTTAAGAATGCTGTAAATATTCATGGCGGTAATATAACAGCGAAGATAGCTCAGACAGGCGGTCTGGAATTTGATTTTACTTTGTCTAAAGAAGGGTAATTTATTTATTGTCTTTTTTTCGCTATATCTTGATAATTTATGTATATTTGCACAGTAAAATTAATTTTACTGTGCAAAATGGAAGAATTTAAAGCTATTACCGAACAAATAAGCTCGGCCATATGGGGCTGGCCAATGATTGTACTTCTTTTAGGGACTCATATATTTCTAACGATTCGTCTTCGTTTTCCCCAATGTAAATTATGGACTGCTATCAAACTATCTGTTCATAAAGATAAAAATTCCGCAGGAGATGTGAGCCAATTTGGGGCTTTAGCTACGTCTTTGGCTGCAACTATAGGAACAGGCAATATCATTGGAGTGGCAACAGCTGTTGCTATGGGAGGGCCGGGAGCTGTCTTATGGTGTTGGCTTACGGGTGTTTTGGGAATTTCTACTAAATATACGGAAGGCTTGCTGGCTATTAAATACCGAACACAGACTACTGATGGAAAAATGTTGGGTGGACCGATGTATGCTTTGGAAAAAGGTTTAAAGATGAAATGGTTGGCGGTTTTGTTTTGTATTTTTACAGCGATTGCAGCTTTTGGCATAGGTAATACAGTGCAAGCTAATTCTATTTCTTTATTATTAAATGAATCATATGGAATATCTTCTTATATTTCAGGTGGTGTTATAACTGTTTTGGTTGCTTTGGTTATTCTATTTGGTGTGAAAGGTATTGCTAGAGTTTGTACAATGCTGGTTCCTTTCATGGCTTTATTTTATGTAATAGGCTGTATTGTTATACTTTGTTTTAATTCGGAATATGTAGGAAGGGCTATTGTTTTAATTGTTAATTCAGCTTTCACGCCTCAGGCTGCAGGGGGCGGTTTTTTGGGAAGTACGGTTATGATGGCTGCTCGTTATGGTATAGCTCGTGGACTTTTTTCTAATGAGTCTGGATTAGGATCAGCACCGATTGTAGCTGCTGCAGCTAAGAGCAGGAATCCTGTTCGTCAGGCATTAGTGTCTTCTACCGGAACTTTTTGGGATACCGTTGTTATTTGTGCGCTTACCGGATTGGTTTTGGTGAGTAGTATTATTGCTTATCCGGATATTGATTATACACAAGGTGGGGCTTTAACGAAGGCTGCCTTTTCTAAAATTCCATATGTAGGGACGCTAGTTTTGGCTGTGGGTATTATAACTTTTGCTTTTTCTACTATTTTGGGATGGTCTTATTATGGAGAAAGAGCGGTGGAATATTTGGCGGGCAAACGTTGGATTAAGTTGTATCGTGTACTTTGGATAATCGGCGTATTTGTCGGATCGGTTATGAATCTGGCTATTGTATGGAATATTGCCGATTGTATGAATGCCTTTATGGCTTTACCGAATTTGGTGTCACTTCTTTTGTTGTCAGGAGTGGCTGTAAATGAAACTCGTAAATATCTGTGGAGTGGACATTTGGATGATGTAGCGGATGACGGACCCTTAAAGAAAGAATAAAGATACTCCAATAACACTGATAATTGCGCCTATAGTTTCCTTTATTGTTATTTTTTGGTGGAAAAGGAGTGCTGCAGGCAAAAGAATAAATATCGGAGTGAGTGCCATAATTGTTTGAGCAATTCCTGTTTTGGTATATTGAACGGCCATGAGAGATAGGGAGACACCAATGAAAGGTCCGAATAATGTTGCTCCTAAGGCTGCTTTCATGCCTTTGCCGTCTTTCATTACGATAGGTAAAGTATGAAATTTCTTTTGTAATCCCATTATGCAGAGAAAACATAGAGTTCCTGTTATTGCTCGGATAAATGTAGAGGCAAAAGGAAGTATAGAAAGTACTGCGGTAGCAGTTTCTGGAACACTTTTCTCATAAGCATTGATACCCATTTTACTAAGAACTAGACCTATACCTTGTCCCATGGCAGCTCCAATACCAAGTAAAACTCCTTTTACTGGTAATTTAAGATTTAGTTTATGTTTATCGGTTTCAATACCTCTATTAAGTATGGACATTCCAATGCCACAGATAGTGATAAGAATTCCTATGATAACTAGGAACGATAAATGTTCACCCAATAGAATGTAGCCTGATAAGGCGGCAAAGACGGATGCTAAGGTCATAAAGAGTTGCCCGAAACGGGAACCGATGATTACGTATGAATTAAAAAGGCACCAATCTCCGAAGACATATCCCACAAAACCGGAAAGAGAAAGCCATAGCCAAGCTTCAGGGTTGGAATACAATGGAAATGGCTTACCAGTGACACAAAGCATCGTAATACTAAGTAAAACCAGAGATAACGTCATACGGATTACGTTGAGTTGTAGAGCACCCAGTCGTTTGCTGGCAACTTCTGCAAAGAGAGCCGTCGCTGTCCATGATATAGTTACCACGAAAGAAATTATTTCACCGAAATATTGCATAATAGATAAAGTAAGCCTCCCGATTTAAAAAATCAGGAGGCTTCTCTTTTTATGGTTTTGTTTTATAGATCTTTAATTTCTTCCAGATTTTTATCAATGGCTTCATCGGTCAAATCATAATTTTGTAAGTTTCCTTGCATATATTGATCGTATGCAGTCATATCGATAAGTCCATGGCCCGATAAATTAAAAAGAATAACTTTTTCTTCACCTGTAGCTTTGCATTTGTTTGCTTCTCTAATTGTTGCAGCGATAGCGTGACATGATTCCGGAGCAGGGATAATACCCTCTGCCTCTGCAAATAAAGTACCGGCTTGGAAACTTTCCAATTGCTGGATATCCATACCACGCATCATATGATCTTTGAGCAATTGTGATACAATAGTTCCGGCTCCGTGATAACGAAGTCCTCCTGCATGAATATTAGCTGGCATGAAGTTATGTCCTAAAGTGAACATCGGTAATAATGGTGTGTAACCGGATTCATCACCAAA
This sequence comes from uncultured Bacteroides sp., assembly GCA_964555225.1. Taxonomy (GTDB): domain Bacteria; phylum Bacteroidota; class Bacteroidia; order Bacteroidales; family Bacteroidaceae; genus Phocaeicola_A. The sequence goes on along the minus strand of CAZKSK010000017.1, from coordinate 5,351 downwards.
ATCATATTGGAATTTCCCTCTGGTCAGTTTCGGACAAGAAGATGGTTCTGCTGCAATAAATTCTGTTTTTTTACCATCAAGAATATTATGACGCATGAAAGGAAAAGAGATCCCACCGAAATTAGATCCTCCTCCAAAACAAGCAATTATCATATCCGGATATTCACCTGCCATAGCCATTTGTTTTTCAGCTTCCAATCCGATTACAGTTTGATGAAGAGTAACATGGCTAAGAACTGAACCTAAAGTATATTTACAATTAGGAGTACTTGTTGCCAGCTCTATAGCTTCCGAAATTGCAGTTCCCAAAGAACCTTGACAATTCGGGTCTGCAGTCAGAATATCTTTTCCTGCACGGGTAGACATAGACGGGGATGCTGTTACTTGTGCTCCAAAAGTCTGCATGATGCTACGACGATATGGCTTTTGTTCGTAACTGATTTTTACTTGATAAACGGCACATTCCAATCCGAAGACTTTTGCAGCATATGCAAGAGCAGCTCCCCACTGACCCGCACCCGTTTCAGTAGTTACATTAGTAACGCCTTCTTGTTTACAATAATAAGCTTGGGCCAAAGCCGAGTTTAATTTATGAGAACCAACAGGACTTACACTTTCATTTTTAAAATAGATATGTGCCGGAGTTCCTAATGCCTTTTCCAATCCGTATGCACGAACTAATGGAGTACTACGGTAATATTTATACATTTCGCGAACTTCTTCAGGTATGTCGATCCATTCGTGCTCTTGATCGAGCTCCTGCTTACTGCATTCTTTTGCAAAGATAGGAAACAGATCTTCCGGCTTCAGAGGTTGTTTAGTTGCCGGGTTCAATAAAGGTAAAGGCTTATTGATCATATCAGCCTGTATATTGTACCATTGTGTAGGTATTTCACTCTCAGGCAAAATAAATCTCTTAATTTTATTACTCATAATTACTCCTTAATTATTAAAACTTTCCAAAAGTAACTATTTATTGTTATTTTCTGTCTTTTTGTCTGAGTGATTTAATGTTTTTTTACGCTTGGAAAAAAATGGTTTTAATTTTGTATATCTCGTTGCTTTTTTATTTCTTTGTTGCTTCTAAGAAAATATCTATGAAAAGATTATTGTTTTTACTGATTGTCTTGGCATTTGTTATTGCCGGTTGTGGAAAGAAAAAGAGTGTGGAAAGAGATGATATTTCTACCGTTCAGATGCAAAAAGACAAAACTGGTCTTAATAGAATGCAACCGTACAAAGAGAATTCATATGCTGTAATTAAAGGGAAGAGATATGATTATACAATAGAACGTGTGCCTTGTGATTCTATGGCAAAGGTGAAAAGCGAAGTAGGCGATACTTATGTTGATAATCATATTACATTGACTGTTTCCTGTGGAGGAAATACAATTTTTCATAAAGTATTCACAAAAGTGTCTTTTGCCTCTTATATGGATCCAAAGGTAGTGAAGGTTTCTGTTTTGGAAGGAATTGTTTTTGATCGTGTAGAAGGTAATAATCTTATTTTTGCAGGTAGTGTAGGTGATCCGGAAACCGATATGTATACTCCTTTTGTGTTAACTATTGCTTCCGGCGGTTCTTTTTCAATTAAGGAAGATACTGTGATGGATGGATATGACGAAGCTGAAGAAGATTCTTCAGAAACGACAACTCCTTAATTCTTAACGACACGTATTCGCGCATCTACAGCCCAGATTTCTTTTTCTGTTGCCAAAAGTGGATTGATATCCATTTCCTTTATTTCTGTAGCAAAACGTAAGAGAGTTGATAATCGTACGATAATTTCTGCGAACTTTTCTTGGTTTATTCCTTTATTGCCACGTGTGCCTTGAATAATTTTATAAGCTTTCAAAGAATGTATCATACTGAATGCTTCTGCATATGATAAGGGTGCAAGACCTGATGAAACGTCTTTTAATACTTCCACAAAGATACCTCCTAAACCGCAAAGAACTACGTGACCGAATTTGTCTTCATATTTGCCTCCTACATAAAGTTCTATTCCTTTTAACATTGGTTGAATCATGATTGCTGTTACATCAGGAAGTTTCATCATGCGATGAATCTCAAGAGATAGGTGTTCTACGCTTTGTATATTGAGACTTACTCCACCAATATCGCTCTTGTGTATCGGTCCCACAACTTTTGCCACTACCGGGAATCCTACCTTTCGAGCAAAATCGATGAGTTTTTCTTCATCAGAAGAAACTATTTCCTTTACTAATGGCAACCCTGCAGCATTAAGTAGCTCGTGTACTTGTTTCGGATTGATATAGAAATCGCAGGAATTTGGCAAAGCATCAATAATACGACGGATATGAGGAACGTCCACTCCGAATAATTCTATTTCGTTTTGCGCCGGTTGCGAAGAGTTAAGAATACGAGCCAAGGCTGTTCCCAAAGTAACCTCGTCATTGAAACTTACATGTCCTTTGGATAGAAAATCGGAGACTTCTTCTCCTGCAGTGTGTAAGGAGGGGAGTATGGGAATTATAGGTTTTTTGCAAGTCAGCATTTTTTGATGGAGAACTTCATAAGTATCGAACATCGTTACTAGTCCCGGAGTGCCGAAAATGACAATTATGGCATCTATATTGGAAAAAAACTTTTCGCAGTAATCCAAACATAAGGACAACTGTTGTGGTGTTCCCGTTGCTAAAATATCAATAGGATTTCCAACACTGGCTCCTGCAAATAATTGTGCCTTTAATTCCGCTGCTTTTTCTCTTTCCAGTTTCGGAACGTTCAATCCTCCTTTGCTCAAAGCGTCAGTCAACATTACGGCTGGACCACCTGCATGAGTGATGATTGCTATATTTTTACCCTTTAGTGGGGGTAAAGTAAAAATACATCCAACCGTAGTTAATTCTTCTCGACTGAAACAACGAATGATGCCTGCTTTACGGAATAAAGCTTCTACAGCAGCATCACTACTGGCAATAGCTCCTGTATGTGAACTAGCTGCACGACTTCCGCTTTCACTGCTTCCACTTTTAATAGCTGCAATATGGCAACCTTTTTTTATCAGAGATGAAGCATGGAATAGGAGCCTGTCCGGATCTTTAATACTTTCTATGTAGAGTAATTTAATATGGGAACCTCCCCCAAAATTCATTAGATTCAATTCGGAATTACTTTCATCAAAATGCTCGTCCATATATTGCAATACATCTTCTACTCCAATTTGTTTAGCATTTCCTACGCTCCAAACCGAATTAAATCGTAATCCCTTGCTAATAGCTGATTCCAAAATAAAAACCGCAGTAGCTCCTGAACTTGAAATTAAATCAGCTCCTTCTTCATTAAGTTGAGGAATCGGTTGAGTAAAAACACTATGATGCCATCGGTTGAGTAATCCGATACAATTCGGTCCTATTAAAGAAGCTCTGTAATGATTAACGGAGTCTAATATTTGTTGCTCAAGCTGACCGCCTTCCGGCGTTTCTTCTCCGAATCCGGCACTGAGAATAATAAAGGCTTTTGTTTTTTTATCTCTTGCCAGTTCTTCAACACTTTGTGGGCATGCAGCGGCCGGGATGGCCAATATAGCCAAATCTGTAGGTGGTAAAGATGCAATATTATGATAAGCCTTTATACCTTGTATTTCATTCTCTTTGGGATTGATAGCTCTTAATTTTCCCGAGTAATGACCAGATAGAAGATTTCGTATAATGGCTCCTCCCGGTTTGTGTATATTATTGGACGCTCCAACAACTACAATGCTTTTAGGGTATAGTAACTCTTGATTGATCATAGCATCTAAATATTTATGCACAAAAATAACAAAAAATTAATTCTCGACCAATTGTGTTTAAGAGATTTTATTTATATATTTTGTGGTGATCAATTAATAGGATTTTGTTATTCTATATTTTTGTTTGTCATGAATATATCAAGCCATGATAGATGAGGAGATAAATATCTTACCATGGCTCCGACATAAATCATGGAAAAGAGAGTACCGATACCAATCAAGTTCCAGCGCCAAGTTCCGAAGAATAGATAACAAAAAATGACTCCAATTAAAACGAGTCCTGTATCTGAAAAAATCTTTACTTTTCCGAAGTCACTATGTAAAAATTTAGCAATTGCAGAAGGGAAACCTTCTCCTGCTAACATTAACACATTGCATCTTACTTCCCATGCGATTCCAAAAGCTAAAAGTCCACCGCCAACAGCTAACTGAATCCAACGAATTACATAATCAGTTGTTGTGTTACCCCATTGTAAAGATACAGTCATCCACATAGTAAGATCGGTATAAAAACCGTAGAGAAAACCTACTAATATTTGAAGTAGTTGTATTTTTTGATAATCTTTTCTTAAAAGTAATATTTGCGAAAGAATAAAAATAATGTGCATGATGATGGTATATTCTCCCATTGTCAACGAAGCTCCTGGAGCCAGACTCAGAACGTAAGGGGGACAACTGATGGGAGAAGAACCTAAATTAGCCCGTATAGCTAGCGAAACGCCAAAGGCAATAACAAATAATGACATGATAAAAGAAATGTAGCGCTTGAGTATTTCTGGCATTTTTCTATAATTATAAAAATTAAACTTGGCAAAAATATTAACTATCTTTCTTTTTTCATATATTTGCTATATAAATAATATTGATTATTCCTATTGATAATTTTTATGGAATTAACGCAGATAAAATACTTTATAAAGCTTTCCGAAATACTGAATTTTACTGAAGCATCAAAGGCTTTATTTATAACTCAAAGTACATTGTCATTAAGTATCAAACAATTGGAAGATGAATTGGGACTTCCGTTGTTTGATAGGATCGGAAAACGAACATTTCTTACTGAAGCCGGTAAAGCATTTGCCGAATCGGTTAGAAAAGCTGTCAGTGAGATCGACACAGGAGCTCAGCATTTGAAGGAAATGAGAGGTATTTATACCGGAAAGTTACGCATAGGTGTAACATACAGTCTCTGTTCTGTTCTTAATGATTGCATATTACGATTTGTTCATAAATATCCGGATGCTCAATTAAGTATTTATTATTCGCCTTCGGTTAACTTATTGGCTGAGATGGTTGCCGATGATCAGTTGGATTTTGCTTTGACCTATCGTCCTGAAAAGTTATCTTCTCTTCTGGAATTTTCGGAACTTTTTGAATCGCCGTTATGTGCCATTGTGCAACGACATCATTCCTTAGCTGCTCGTAAGACGATAACTCTTGATAGGTTACAATTATTTCCTATTGCATTTTTGTCTCAAGGTATTCATACTAGGGTCGTTGTGGAACGGATGTTGCAATTGAATGAGGTCATATTAAAGCCTAAGATTGAAATAAATGATGTTAGCTTGATTTTGCAAATGGTACAGACAGGACA
>CAZKSK010000016.1:0-17480 GCA_964555225.1 uncultured Bacteroides sp. | reverse complement strand
TACGAATGTAGCAAGTGCAGCAAACAAAGCGTCATTAGAGGAAATCATAAAGGGGCTGATGGATAAAGCCGATAAAATAGGAGTTGATGCCGTTAATCTAACTAAAGCGCTAAAAGGCAATACAAAGACGCAAGGCGATTGGGGCGAAATGATTCTAGAACGAATGTTAGAGGAATCGGGTTTAAAGAAAGATGAAGAATATTATGTTCAGGAAGATTGTGTAACAGAAGATGGACATCATGTACGTCCTGATGTGATTATTAGATTCCCCGAAAAACGAAGTGTAGTAATTGATTCTAAAGTATCTTTAACTGCATATACTAATTATATGGCTGCTGATGATGAATTTGTTCGTCAGTCGGCTTTAAAAGAACATATATTGTCTGTACGCAAACATATAGATGAATTGTCCGATAAAGATTATTCTAAGGCTGTTAAAGATACTATCGGTTATGTATTAATGTTTATTCCGAATGAAGCATCGTATATTGCTGCCGTACAAGCGGAGCCGGATCTTGTTAATTATGCTTATAGAAAACGTATTATTGTCATCAGTCCTACTAATTTAATTATGGCGTTGCAGTTGGCACATAATCTTTGGCAGACGGAACGTCAATCCCGTAATGTCGAAGATATCATAAAACGAGGCAGTGCCTTGTATGATAAGTTTGTCGGGTTTACAGATAACTTTACTAAGATAGGTGATAACATTGCCAAAGCACAAAAGTCATATGATGATTCTTATAACCAGTTGGCTCGTGGGGCTGGCAATCTTACCCGTCAAATGGATCAACTTCGTAGTATGGGACTTAATCCTTCAAAGACAATTTCGTCTAGGTTGAAAGATGATTCTGATTTGGTGGAAAGTCAGGCTTCTGAATAATTTTTAGTTTAAAATGTTTGCGAAAGCTTTTGCTGTTCACGATTAAAGCTTTATATTTGCATCCGCAAAATGAAAGGCCGAAATGGCTCAGTTGGTAGAGCAACGCATTCGTAATGCGTAGGTCCCCGGTTCGAGTCCGGGTTTCGGCTCAAGAAAAAGAGACTGTTACAATTGTGTAACGGTCTCTTTTTTGTTTTTTTGTAAATTATTATTTCATTATGTAATGTTTGCAACCAGCTTGCATGACTTTATGCATATTTTTGTATTGAAAATGAGAAAAATTGATTTTTTAATAAGAAATAAAAGTATAAAATTATTGCTATGAAGGTCAAATTATTTTTTACAGGAATGCTATGTTTATTCGTTTTAGCTTCTTGTAAACAAAGGTCAGAAGAACATCAGGACGACGAACACGAAATGGAAGAACATGCACAGAAGAATAGTCATGCACATTCGGATGAGATTGTACTAGGTGCAGAAAAAGCCAAAGCGGCAGGAGTGATTTCCGAGATTATTCATCCGGGAAGTTTTTATGAAATAATTGCAACCGGTGGTGAGATCCTTTCAGCGACCGGTGATGAAACCACATTGGTGGCAAATGTTGCCGGAGTTGTTTCCTTTTCTCGGATAATAACTGAAGGAATGCATATTGGTAAAGGTTCCGGCCTTTTTATTATTTCTTCGGAACATATGCAGAATGGAGATCCTAATAAACGAGCCTATATTGTTTATGAAACAGCTCGTAAGGAATTTGAAAGAGCTCAGAATCTTGTTAGGGATAAAATTGTATCTGAAAAAGAGTTTAATGCAATTAAAGAGAATTATGAAACAGCCCGCATTGCCTATGAAGCTGTTTCCCAAAATAGATCAAAACATGGCGTTGTTATAAAGTCTACTATAAATGGATATGTCAAGAGTTGTTATGTTAAAGCAGGTGATTATGTTTCGGTGGGACAACCTCTCATGAGTATTACTCAAAATAGAAATTTATATTTGAAAGCTGATGTTTCCGAACGTTATTATTCAACCTTGGGAACGATTACTTCCGCTAAATTTAAAACTTCATATAGTGATGTGGTGTATGATATAAAGCGATTAAATGGTCACCTTCTTGCATATGGAAAATCGTCAGGAGATAAATCGTCTTATATTCCGGTGACTTTTGAATTCAATAATTGTAGTGGTATTATACCGGGTTCTTTTGCAGAAGTGTTTTTAGTAGCTGGAGAAAAGCAGCATGTAATCAGTTTACCGGCAACGGCGATAATAGAAGAGCAAGGCCTTAACTTTGTTTATTTGCAAATGGACGAGACTTGCTATAAAAAACAAGAAGTAAAATTGGGTGCAACCGATGGACAACGATATGAGATCATAAGTGGATTGAAAGACGGAGAACGCGTGGTGACAAAAGGGGCTATTCATGTAAAATTGGCTTCTGCCAGTAATATCATTCCTGCTCATACACACCACCATTAAAAAATTGCCATTATGCTGAATAAAATTATTCGTTTTTCTCTTCAAAATCGTTTATTGATTTTAGTTGCTTCGGTCTTACTGGTAATAGCCGGAGCTTATTCTGCCTATCATGCTGAGGTGGATGTTTTTCCTGATTTGAATGCACCGACTGTTGTTGTCATGACAGAGGCTAATGGAATGGCAGCCGAAGAAGTGGAACAGTTGGTAACTTTTCCAATAGAAACTGCTGTAAATGGGGCTACTCATGTGAGGCGTGTACGTTCTTCTTCAACAACGGGCTTTTCTGTCGTTTGGGTGGAATTTGATTGGAATACAAATATTTATCTTGCCCGTCAGATTGTTTCCGAGAAATTAGCAACAGTTATGGATAGACTTCCAGATAATGTTGGAAAGCCGACTTTAGGTCCGCAATCATCCATATTGGGTGAATTATTAATTGTGAGTCTCACTTCCGATACGACATCCATGCTTGATTTAAGAACGATAGCCGATTGGACGATACGCCCTCGACTCCTTTCAACAGGTGGTGTTGCCCAAGTCTCTGTTTTGGGTGGGGATATCAAGGAATATCAAGTACTGATTCATCCGGAAAAAATGAAACATTACGGTGTTACATTGTCTGAAATTATGGCTGTGACCCGTGGTATGAATCAAAATACAAATGGTGGTGTCATATATGAATTCGGAAATGAATATATTGTCAGAGGAGTTGTATCTACAGATGATGTTCGGAAAATGTCACGTGCAGTTATAAAAACTGTTGATGGATATCCGGTAACTCTTGCTGATGTTGCTAATGTTACAGTAGGGGCTCAGCAACCGAAGTTAGGTCTTGCTTCCGAAAAAGGTAAACCGGCAGTGCTTCTCACCGTTACCAAGCAACCCAATACCGGAACTATTGAACTGACAGATAATTTGGATACGGTTTTGAAAGATTTACAGAAAAATCTGCCTAAAGATGTGCATGTCTCTACCGATATATTCAGACAATCGAGTTTTATAGACAGTTCTATAAAGAATGTGAAGACTTCTCTTTACGAAGGAGCTATCTTTGTGGTTCTGGTCCTATTCCTTTTTTTAGCCAATGTGCGTACAACAGTCATCTCTTTAGTTACACTTCCTCTATCTCTTTTAACTACGTTCCTTGTTCTTCATTGCATGCATCTGAGCATCAATACTATGAGCTTAGGAGGTATGGCTATTGCCATTGGCTCTCTGGTTGACGATGCCATTGTTGATGTAGAGAATGTATGGAAACATTTAAGAGAAAATCGTATGTTATCGAAAGAAATGCGATTACCGGTATTGAATGTTGTATTCAACGCATCGAGGGAAGTGCGTATGCCTATTCTTAATTCTACCATTATTATCATTGTAAGCTTTACTCCTTTGTTCTTTTTGAGTGGAATGGAGGGTAGAATGTTAATACCTCTCGGGATTTCTTTTATTGTATCTCTTTTGGCTTCTACAGTTGTAGCTTTAACCTTGACTCCCGTATTATGCAGTTATCTACTAGGTAGTGAGATGAATAGTTTGAAACTTCCTAGAGAGGCTTTTATTGCAGTTTGGTTGAAAAAATATTATAAAAAGTGGCTTATTTGGACTTTAGAACACAAGAAATCAGTATTGGGGTCCACGATAGCTTTATTTGTTGTTTCTCTTATCTTGTTCTTTTCCTTGGGACATAGCTTTCTACCTTCATTTAATGAAGGCTCCTTTACTATTAATGTAAGTTCACTACCTGGCGTTTCTTTGGAAGAATCTGACAAAATAGGTCGTCAGGCCGAGGATTTATTACTTTCTATACCCGAAATAAAAACAGTAGCGCGTAAGACGGGACGGGCAGAACTTGATGAACACGCATTGGGTGTGAATGTATCCGAAATAGAGGCACCATTCGAGTTGAATAAACGTTCACATGAAGAGCTTCTTGATGATGTACGTAAAAAACTTTCTACTATCGTTGGAGCAAATATTGAGATTGGTCAGCCTATCAGTCATCGGATTGATGCGATGCTTAGCGGTACTCAAGCTAGCATTGCTATTAAGCTTTTTGGTGATGATTTAAGTAAGATGTATTTGATAGGTAATCAAATAAAAGATGTTATACATGATGTAGACGGAATAGCAGATTTGAATGTGGAACAGCAGATTGAACGTCCGGAATTAAAGATTATACCGAAACGTGAATTGCTAGCCAAATATGGAATTACACTTCCGGAGTTCAATGAATTTGTCAGAGTGAACATGGCCGGTGAGACCGTTTCTCAAGTTTATGAAGGCGGAAAAGCTTTTAATTTAGTAGTTCGTGCTGATGAGAACTTTCGTGGAAACATAGAGAAAATACATGATTTAATGATAGATTGTCCCGACGGGCAAAAAATACCTATTTCTTATGTGGCAGATATTGTTTCTACTACAGGACCTAATACTATCAATAGAGAAAATGTGAAGAGAAAGATTGTTATTTCGGCGAATACTACCGGTCGCGATTTGCGTAGTGTTGTAACTGATATACAAAAAAAAATAGATAAAAATATTCATTTGCCGGAGGGATATAATATAGAATACGGTGGACAGTTTGAAAGCGAACAAACGGCCAGTCGCATTTTGCTGTTTACATCTTTACTCAGCATTATTGTTATTTTTCTTTTATTGTATATGCAGTTTAAAAATGCTCTTCAGAGTGGGGTTATTTTGCTTAATCTACCTTTAGCATTGATAGGTGGAGTATTTGCTTTACAAATAACAACAAGAGAAATAAGCATTCCAGCTATTATAGGTTTTATTTCGCTGTTTGGAATAGCAGTTAGAAATGGTATGTTGTTGGTTAACAGATATAATACGTTAATAAATGAAGAGGCTAAATCTTTACGTGAGAGTATTATTCAGGGATCGCTTGATCGTTTGAATCCTATTTTGATGACAGCCCTCTCATCTGCTTTGGCTTTGATCCCGTTGGCTTTTCGGGGTGGACTGCCCGGTAATGAAATTCAGAGTCCAATGGCAAAGGTCATATTAGGCGGGTTGTTGACCTCTACATTTTTAAACTCATTCATTATTCCGATTATGTATGAATGGATGAATCATAAAAAAATGAATAATAAATATTCGAAGATATAATTATGAATAAGATTTTTATAACATTATTTTTTTTAGGAAATTTTGTACATCTATCTGCACAAAATTTGGAGGGAATATTACGACAAATACAACAAAATAACAAAGAGATTCAAGCTTTACAAAAAGAAAAAGAGGCTTCAATCTTGGAAATTAAGGTTCGAAATAATATAGATCCTTTATCGGTACAATACAGCCCTTTTTATGCAAGAGGAGTAAATGGCTTAGCGAGTTCAGAATTAATTATAACTCAAGATTTTGATTTTCCTTCTTTGTATGTAGTTCGCCATAAGTCTGGTTTATTACAACAGCAAATAATTGATCTCCAATATCTCATAACTCGTAGAGATATACTTTTTAAGGCTAAAATTTTGTGTTTGGATTTGATTCGATTGAATAAAGAGAAGGCTTTACTTGCTGAACGTCGCAAAAATGCCGATGAGCTTTTGTTACTTTTTGAAAAACGTTTTAAGGAAGGTGATGCAACTATTCTGGAAGTGAATAAGGTTAAAATGGACCGAATGAATATACAGACAGATGTTTTACAAAACGAGTCCTTATACCAGACTACTGAACAATCTCTTCTGGTATTAAACGGTAATCAACCTGTTTCTTTTCAATCTGCTGAATACCCTGTAACAAAATTAGATAACTTCAATAAGGTATATAATGATTATTTAAATTCGGCATTGACTCTTAAAACAGCTCAGGCTACTGTTCGTGCTTCCTCTCAAGATGTTCAAGTTAATAAACAAAACTGGTTGCCTAAACTGCAAGTCGGTTATCGTCGTAATACGGATTTTGGAGAAGCGAGTAATGGATTTTTAGTGGGAGCATCTATTCCATTGTTTTCTAATCGGAACCGTTTGAAAATGGCTAAGGCCCATTATGCTGGAGCTTTGCTTCAACTTGATAATACTCAATTGCAAACGGAGACACAAGTTCGTGTGCTTTTTAATCAAATGCAGCAATTGCGAGGAGCTACCGAAGTTTATGATGTTAATTTGCTTCAAAATACTTTAGGTTTATTGCGTAAAGCTGTGGAAGCAGGGAAACTCTCAATCATAGAATATTATGTAGAAGCAGATGGTATCTATAAGAACTTGCAAGCATATTTGGAAGTAGAAAACCATTATCAGAAGATTTTAGCGGAAATATATAAAAATGAGCTATAAAATAGTAACGATATTGGATTTTCCTTTTTCATAAAGAAACGACGGAATTTAATTACAATCAAATTCCGTCGTTTTCATCAGTATATTAATATAGATAATTTAATATCCGAAGATTTCTTCTTGTGAAAGCATTTGAATAGGAGCAATTGCTTTTAGTTTTTCCATATCAAGATTCTTTTCGTCACCTAAAATGCAATATGTATATGTACGTCCCTTAATATTTTTCTGTTGATATTCATTAATGTCTTTTAATGTAAGAGTCGGTATTTTTTCGAACACGACTTTACGCATATCATAATCAAGACCTAATCGTTTGGCATTCAAATAAGACCACAGAATATCCGATTTTAGTATACGTTCGGTACGCATCCGGGTAATCATTCCTTCTTTGGCAATATTAAATGCCGTTTCTGAAGAAGGCATGTCATTCAGAATTTTTTTATAAGTATCAATAGCGTCCATCATTTTGTCGTTTTGGGAAGCTATAAAGGAATTCATGTAGTATGTATCTTCCAGTTTACTTGGACGATTGTAAACCGCATAAGCCGAATAGGCAAGGCCTCTGGCTTCACGTAATTCCTGAAAAACGATAGAATTCATTCCACCACCGAAATATTCATTGAAAAGTTGACGGGTCGGTTCCGTAGTTGCATTGAATTTTTCACCTCTGTTGGAGGCCATTTGCATGTATATCTGTTTTGCGTCATAATGAGCAAAGAGGACTTTGTTTGTTGGCGTTTTTAGCATAGTGAATTTTATACCTGCAGGTACGTTCTTAAGTTGCGCAGGAGTCTTATGCAAGCTATTTACAAGAGTAATGAATTCTTTCTCATTGGATGGCCCATAATATAAAATCTGATGTTTGAAACTATTTAGATGGTGGATTTTATCAATCAAAACTTGTGGATTTAGTTCTTGTAGTTGTTTATTTGTCAAAACGTTTGTCGATGGATTTTTAGGGCCATAATAACCATATTGACAAAGTTGACGGAAATTCCTTTGCTGATTGAGCTTTGCATTGCTACGTGCTTTCATAACATCGGAAACCAAATTTTTATATTTGGGAATATCAACTTTAGCGTCGGAGAGAACTTCTTCCATTAAAGCCATAGCTTTAGGCATATTTTCATTAAGCCCTTCTAAGAAGATGTACATACGATCATTGTTTACAATGAAATTATAATCACAGGCTAATTGATAAAATTCACTTTTTATTTGTTCTGCAGTTTTCTTTGATGTACCCAGATAGTCCATGTAATCTGATGCAATATCGTAGAGTTTGTCATTATTATTACCCATATCGAATACATAGGTAAGTTCAAATAAACCATTTGTTACATTCTTTTTGTAAAGAACAGGAATATTGTTTTTGGCTTTTAATTGAGTAAGATCTTTCTTAAAATCAAGAAATACAGGCTCAATCGGTTGTACGACACTATTTTGTATACTTTTAAGAAATGCGCTCGAAACATTACGGTTTGTTTCTATTGGTGTAATTTGCGGCTTGGCAATTTTTAGTTCATTAGGATCTTTACCTTGTCGTTTGTAGACGGCTGCATAATTATCTTCGAAATAACGAATGGCAAAATCCATTACTTCCTTTTTTGTTATTTTGGAGAGGCGGTCAATTCGCTCAACTTCATCTTTCCAATCTGTTCCGTTTACAAAAGAGTCAACAAACATGTCAGCACGGGATTCATTACTTTCCAGAGCTTTCATTTTATTTAGTTTGATATTATTGATAATAGCCTTTAACAGGTCGTTGTCAAAATCACCGGCTTTTAGCTTGTCGATTTGTTCTATTAGAAGTGATCTAACCTCATCAAGAGATTGTCCGGCTTTGGGAACTCCAATCATCAGAAATACGCTGTAATCGGATAATGGATAAGTTCCGGCTCCTGCGCCCAAGACTTTTTGGGCCTGATTTAGATTTAAATCTACAAGACCCGCTTTCCCATTGGACATAATTTCGGATATAATATTTAAATAGTCGAATTCAGGGCTTTTTTGACCAGGGAATCGCCATCCTAAAGTAATTCTATCGGCATCGGGACCTAATACTTCTTTTACAATAGGTTTTTCTATTGGAGATTCGGCTTCAAAGTTTAGTCTTGGCAAGTTGGGATTCGGTTTCATGTTGCCAAAATATTCATCAATCAATTGGATTGTTCTTTCCGGATCAAGATCACCTGACATGCAAATGGCAATGTTATTTGGAACGTACCATGTCTTGTAATAGTTTTTGATGTTTGTAATAGACGGATTTTTTAGATTTTCTTGAGTTCCCAGAACTGTTTGTGTTCCATATGGATGATGAGCAAAGAGTGATTTTAGCAATGCTTCATAGGTCTTTCTTGTATCATTGGTAAGTGACATGTTTTTTTCTTCGTATACGGCTTCCAATTCTGTATGAAAACCACGAATTACAGCATGCTGGAAACGATCACTTTGTATTTTTGCCCAATTTTCCAATTCGTTGGAAGGTATATCTTCCGTGAAGCAAGTTACGTCGAAACTTGTGTAGGCGTTTGTTCCTTTAGCCCCAATTGCAGCCATCAGTTTATCATATTCATTCGGAATAGCATATTTGGAAGCAGCATATGATAGGCTGTCAATAACATGATATATGGCTTTTCTTTGTGTCTCATCTTTTGTCTTGCGATAGATTTCAAATTGTTGTTCAATTTGATCCAAGTAGGGTTTTTCTTTTTCATAGTCCATTGTTCCATATTTCTGAGTTCCTTTGAACATCAGATGTTCGAAATAATGTGCCAAGCCAGTAGTTTCACTTGGGTCGTTTTTTCCACCGACTCTAACAGCTATGTAGGTTTGAATCCGTGGTTGTTCTTTGTTAACAGAGAGATAGACTTTTAGACCATTGTTAAGCGTATAGATCCTTGCGTTGAGGGGATCATTCGGTACGGTAACATAAGAATAATCTTTGGCAGATACCGTCAGTGCATTTGTCCAAAATGTAACAAGTAAAATTAGACAAAGGAATGAGACTTTTTTCTTCATATTATCAATAATTAGTTATTATTTATACAAAATTACTATAAATTGTCAGAACATATTCTGTCTTGTACATAAAGGATGTTAAAAAAAGGCATCATTTCAGAACGAAACAATGCCTTCACTCATACAACAAACGTTAGCTTATTTCTCATAAGCATCTTCATGAACACCTTTCACGGCTCGCCCGCTAGGATCGTTCAAGTTTTTGAAACATTCATCCCAAGCCAATGCTTCAGCTGTAGAGCATGCAACACTCGGCACACTCGGTACGCTTCTTATGGCACTTTCACTTGGAAAATGTTCTTCGAATATGCTTCGATAGTAGTATTCTTCTTTATTCATAGGCGTGTTGATCGGGAATCGTTCTGCCGCATTTGCCATTTCTTCATCACTTACAGCAGCATTAGTCATAGCCTTTAAAGTATCTATCCAATTATATCCCACGCCATCGCTGAATTGCTCTTTTTGGCGCCATGCCACACTTTCCGGTAACATGTCAGAGAAAGCTTCACGAACAATTTTCTTTTCTATTTCATGTCCTGGGCACATTTTAGCTTTTGGATTTAAACGCATTGCTACGTCTAAAAATTCTTTATCCAGAAATGGAACACGTCCTTCTACTCCCCAAGCCGCTAAAGATTTGTTAGCGCGGAGACAATCATACATATGAAGCTTACTTAATTTTCGAATGGTCTCTTCATGAAAAGCTTGTGGTGTAGGTGCTTTATGAAAGTACAAGTAACCTCCGAATACTTCATCAGCTCCTTCTCCGCTCAAAACCATTTTTATTCCCATGCTTTTAATAACACGTGCTAGTAAATACATTGGAGTAGATGCCCTAACTGTTGTTACATCATATGTTTCTATAAAGTATATAACATCCCGAAGTGCATCAAGACCTTCTTGGATGGTATAATTTATTTCATGATGTACAGTACCGATATGTTCTGCAACTTCACGTGCTTTAATTAAATCGGGAGCTCCTTTTAATCCTATAGCAAAAGAATGAAGTTGAGGCCACCAGGCATCACTTTTTCCTCCACTTTCAACTCTTTTTCTAGAGTATTTTTTTGCGACAGCTGATATAACAGAACTATCTAACCCACCTGAAAGCAAAACGCCATATGGTACATCGCTCATTAATTGGCGTTTTACAGCGTCTTCAAGGGCATCGTGAACGTCTTTTACTTTTGCATCATTATTTTTTACAGCATCATATTCAAACCAATCACGTTTATACCAACGTTTCATCTTTCCTTCTTTACTGTA
This sequence comes from uncultured Bacteroides sp., assembly GCA_964555225.1. Taxonomy (GTDB): domain Bacteria; phylum Bacteroidota; class Bacteroidia; order Bacteroidales; family Bacteroidaceae; genus Phocaeicola_A. The sequence goes on along the minus strand of CAZKSK010000016.1, from coordinate 6,542 downwards.
ATAATAATGCCCTGGTAGGAATGGCTCGTATTGTTCACATTGTCCTTCCAGCGCTTTAAGCTCGCTGGCAACATATATTTTTCCATCAGAATCTTTACCAATGTATAATGGAATCACACCTATTGGATCTCTGGCTATAAGAAACTCATCTTTCTCTTCATCATACAAGGCAAAAGCAAAAATTCCGCTAATGTCTTCTAAGAAATGAATTCCTTTTTCGTGATATAATGCTAGAATCACTTCGCAATCAGACCCTGTTTGAAATTTATATTTGTCTTTTAATTGCTGGCGTATATCCAGATGATTATAAATTTCACCGTTTACAGCAAGGGCTTGCTTCTTATCGGGACTGAATAACGGTTGTTTTCCTGATTGCGGATCGACGATAGATAAACGTTCATGGGCCAAAATGGCTGTTTTTCCACAGTAAATTCCACTCCAGTCCGGTCCGCGATGGCGTATCTTTTGTGACATTTTCAACGCTTTCTTGCGAAGTGTTGAAGTCTCCTCTTTAATGTTGAAAATTCCTACTATTCCACACATAATTATGTCGTATTATTTGTTGGTTATGTTCTTATTTTTTTAAAAATGTGTCAACTTCAGCGGCAACTTCTCTTCCGCTTACGATGGCTCTAACCACCAAACTGGCTCCCATTGCAGCATCTCCTGCAACAAATACGTTTTTGGCAAATTTGGGTTGTTGAGGTTTTAGAAAGCCCATAGCTAAAAGAACGATGTCTGCATCTATAATTTCTTTTTTACCTGTTGGCTTCATAGTTGAGCGGCCTCCATTGGGATTTGGTAACCATTCTACTTCTTCTACTTCTACGCCTGTGACTTTCCCATTTTTTCCAATGAATTTGTTAGAATTCAAGCACCAATGCCGTATACAGCCCTCTTCATGGCTTGATGTCGTTTTCAATACATTAGGCCACATAGGCCATGGAGTGGCCGGATTGTAATTTTCAGGAGGCTTCGGTAATATTTCTATTTGTGTTACATTTTTTGCTCCTTGGCGATGACTTGTTCCAATGCAATCACTTCCCGTATCTCCACCACCTATTACTAAAACATTTTTTCCTTTTGCTGTTACCAAATCTTCTTTATTGAAATTCATTCCAGCTAAGATTCGATTTTCTTGGCTTAACATTTCCAATGCCAGATAGATTCCTTTTAGTTCACGTCCCGGGATATTTAAATCACGTGCTACCGGTGTACCTGTACTAATAACATAGGCATCAAAACCTTCTGGGAGTTTGGCAACGTCGATATTCTCGTTCATCTTAAATATGACTCCTTCTTGTTCCATCACATTTATGCGTCGATCTATGATTGCTTTGTTGAGCTTAAAGTTTGGAATTCCATAACGGAGAAGTCCACCTGTATCTTCGTTTTTGTCAAAGACTGTAACTTCATAACCTTTATGATTGAGTTGATTCGCTGCAGTAAGTCCTGCAGGTCCAGATCCTATAATTGCTACTTTTTTTCCATTACGTTCAGGATTCTGAATCTTTACATATCCTTCCTGAAAAGCTATTTCGGTAACAGCGGCTTCATTTTCTCTAATAGTAACAGGTTCGTTACAACTTAATTTCAGGATACAGCTTTTTTCACAAAGTGCAGGACAAATACGTCCCGTAAATTCTGGAAAGTCATTCGTTTCATTTAGTATATCGTAGGCTTCTTCCCATTTTCCTTTGTAGATGGCATCTTGCCATTCTGGGTCTTTATTCCCTAATGGGCATGCCCAATGACAAAACGGTACTCCGCAATCCATACAGCGTGAAGCTTGTAGCTTGCGGTCACTGTTATTTAAAGTCTGTTCCACTTCTCCAAAGTCGTTAATACGGTCATGTATAGGTCTGTATCCGGCTTCCTGACGATGAATGGTTAAAAATGCTTTTGGATTTCCCATTTCTATATTTCTTTTTTGGAGTTTTACTTTCTATTAATAATCTCTTTGCATGTCTGCAATTTTTTGTTGCAATTTGCGAACTTGTTCTTCTTGTAATACGTGTTTATATTCGATAGGAACAACTTGGATGAAGTCATCAATGTAATGATTCCAATCATCAAGCATTGTACGGGCCAACTTGGAACCTGTATAAAGATAATGTTGACGTACGAGTTCATGCAATTCTTTTCTGTAGCTTGCTTCTTCAACAAGACCAATCTCTACCATTTCCATATTGCAGAAATAGTCGAAATTATGGTTTTTATCCCAAACATATGCAACACCTCCACTCATTCCTGCAGCAAAATTACGGCCAGTTTCACCTAAGACAACAACACGTCCGCCTGTCATATATTCGCAACAATGGTCACCAGCTCCTTCAATTACAGCAATAGCACCGGAATTTCTTACACCAAAACGTTCGCCCACTTGTCCGTTTATATAAACTTCACCGCTAGTAGCACCATAAAGTATAGTATTTCCTGCAATCGTGTTTTTCTCTGCATCAAAATTACTTCGTACAGGAGGAAGAACTGCTATTCGTCCTCCGGATAACCCTTTTCCTAAATAATCGTTAGCTTCACCTTCAAGTTTGAAATTAACGCCATTTACAAGAAATGCACCGAAACTTTGTCCGGCAGATCCTTTGAATTTTATGTTTAGAGTATCGGCTGGTAATCCAACGTCTCCATGTTTGGAAGCAATTACACCTGATAACATAGTACCAACAGCACGATCTGTATTTGCTATAGCGTATTCCAAAGATATTTCTTTGTAATTGTCAATAGCCTCTTTAGCTGCCTTAATTATTTCAACATCTTTTACATTTTCTATGTTATGGATTTGGGTAGTTACATTGTGAATAGCCGCTCTGTTATCTGTTTTATTCAATAAACGATGGAAATCTAGTAAGCTGGTCTTTTCATTGAACTTTTCTTTATTAATGGTTATTAAGTCTGTACGACCTACAATATCATCCAATTTCTTGAATCCCATTTCAGCTAAATATTCCCTTACTTCCTGAGCAAGGAAGGTAAAATAATTGACCACGTATTCATAACGTCCTCTGAAACGTTTACGTAATTCTTCATTTTGGGTAGCAACTCCCATAGGACAGGTATTTGTATGACATTTACGCATCATTACACAACCTAATACTATTAAAGCTGTAGTTCCGAAACCAAATTCTTCGGCACCGAGTAGGGCCATATCAATAACATCTTTACCAGATTTAAGTTGACCGTCTACTTGTAGTTTTACTTGTCCTCTCAATCCGTTTATAACTAATGTCTGTTGTGTTTCGCTTAGACCAATTTCCGGAGAAATGCCTGCATATCGCATGGATGAAGCAGGAGAGGCTCCTGTCCCCCCTTCAGCTCCCGATATGACGATCAAATCGGCTTTAGCTTTAGCAACACCTGCAGCGATTGTTCCTACACCACTTTCCGCAACAAGTTTTACGCTAATTTTTGCTTTTGGGTTAACATTCTTTAAATCGAATATCAATTGAGCTAAATCTTCGATAGAATATATATCATGATGAGGTGGAGGAGATATTAGAGAAATACCGGGAATAGAATGACGTGTTTTTGCTATAACTTTATCAACTTTAAATCCTGGTAATTGACCTCCTTCGCCCGGTTTTGCTCCTTGAGCTACCTTTATTTGTATTTCTTCTGCATTAACCAAATATTCGGTTGTTACTCCAAAACGTCCTGATGCAATTTGTTTTGTTTTACTACTTAATGATATACCATCAATTTTTTCTGTAAAACGAATATTATCTTCACCACCTTCTCCTGTATTACTTCTGGCTCCCAGTTTGTTCATTGCCAAAGCAAGAGCTTCGTGAGCTTCTTTACTGATTGCTCCAAATGACATGGCACCTGTTACAAAATGCTTAACAATGCTTTCTACGGGCTCGACTTTTTCAATAGGAATAGGATTTTTCTTTATTGTGAAGAAATCCCGTAAAAATATAGGGGATTCTTTCTCATTAACCAATTTAGTAAATTCTTTAAACTTAGCATAATTTCCAGTTCTAGTAGCTAATTGCAGAGTCGCAATAGTTTCTGGATTCCAAGCATGTTTAATTCCGTCTTTTCTAAAAGAGAATAATCCGGGATTTGGTAAAATGGGATTTACTTCTTTAGGTTTAAAGCCATTATCATGAAACGCTATTGCGTCTTTTGCAATTTCCTTTAAATGAATGCCTCCAATTGTAGAAATTTCCGTTCCGAAATATGCTTTTAAAAGTTCTTCACTAAGACCAACAGCTTCGAATATTTGAGCTCCACGATATGAACGTATCGTACTAATACCCATTTTACTCATAACCTTAAATAAGCCCTTACATACAGCTTTGATATAATTTTTTTCAGCTGTTTCGTAATTCATTTGAACTTCGTTGCTTTTTACCAAATTATCCAAAACTGCAAAAGCCATGTAGGGATTGATAGCACTAGCCCCATATCCTAATAGCAAAGCGGCGTGCATTACTTCGCGTATTTCACCACTTTCGACAATCAATGCTGTTTGCACACGTTTTTGTACCGATATTAAATGATGATGTACGGCACTTACTGCAAGTAATGAAGGGATGGCAGCATGTGTCTCATCAACATTACGATCCGATAAAATAATATAGTTTACACCTTCTGATACAGAATCTTCTGCTTTTTTACATATATCTAATAGTGCTTCCTGTAAACCGGTTTTTCCTTTGCTAACTTCGAATATAATAGGTAATTTAATTGTTTTAAAACCTTTATAACGGATGTTACATAGAATATCCAATTGGGTATTATTTAATACAGGATGTGGGAGAAGAACCATTTTGCAGTGGCTAGGACTTGGAGTTATAATATTCATGCCCACAGCTCCGACATATTCACCTAACGACATAACTAACTCCTCGCGAATAGGATCGATTGCAGGATTTGTAACTTGAGCAAATTGCTGGCGGAAATAGTTAAATAATAATTGTGGACGATCTGATAACGCTGCTAATGGAGTATCGTTTCCCATTGATGCTGACGGTTCAGAACCTGTATTACACATCGGAATGATGGTTTTTTCAATATCTTCACGTGTAAATCCGAATGTTCTTAACATTCTGTCGTAATTAAGAACTTTATTATCAATCTTACGTCCGCTTTTTAATTTATCGAGTTCGATACGATTAGTTGAGAGCCATTCCCGATAGGGCTTGGCACTTGCCAGTTGTTGTTTTATTTCGCCATCATAATATATTTTACCTTCTTCTGTATCGATTAAAAGAATTTTGCCGGGTTGTAAGCGACCTTTTTGCTTAATCTCTCCCGGTTCGAAATCCATAACACCGACTTCCGAGGCTACTACCATCATATCACTTTTAGTAATAAGATAACGTGCTGGACGTAGACCATTACGATCAAGCATTCCTCCCGCATAACGACCATCACTAAATAATAATGCAGCAGGCCCATCCCAAGGTTCCATTAGAATAGAATGATACTCATAAAATGCTTTTAAATCTTCGCTGATAGGATTTTTTTCATTGAAAGATTCAGGAACAAGCATGGCCATTGCATGTGGTAAACTTAACCCTGATTCTACAAAAAACTCCAATACATTATCTAAAGATGCACTGTCACTCATATGTGGCTCAATGATAGGACGTATATCTTTGACATTTCCAAGTGCGGGGGAGGACAATACGCTTTCTCGAGCTTCCATCCATCCGCGATTTCCCCTGATCGTATTGATTTCGCCGTTATGGCATAAAAGACGGAATGGCTGTGCTAAGCTCCAAGTTGGAAATGTATTAGTACTAAATCTTGAATGTACTAACGCTAAACCACTTGTGAAGTAATGATTAGTTAAATCGGGGTAATATTCTCTAAGTTGGAGGGACGTTAACATACCTTTATATACTATATTCTTGTTTGAAAGAGATACAATATAAAAGTCTTTATTATCGACTCTTCTTTCTATTTTCTTACGAATGATATATAAAGTCCTTTCAAAACTTTCAATATCAGTGACTCCTGTGATGAAAATTTGTTTGATATCGGGTTCCGTCATTGCTGCGTCATGTCCTAATATAGAAGAATTTGTCGGAACATTTCGAAGATGCATCAGCGTTAACCCTTCTCTTTCGATTTCTTCAATCATAATACTGAGGATGTTTGATTGTTCTTTTTGATCTTTTGGTAAGAAAACCAAACCAGTCCCGTATTTCCCTTTTTCAGGAACAGGAATACCTTGTAATAAAATAAATTCATGAGGAATTTGTAACATGATTCCGGCTCCGTCACCGGTCTTGTTATCGGCTCCTTCTGCTCCTCTGTGCCGCATATTTTCTAATACTTTCAATGCGGATTCCACTAAATCATGTGATTTGTTGCCGTGGATATCAACGACCATACCCACGCCACATGCGTCATGTTCATTGTTAGCACTATACAATCCTGATTGTATAGGTTGCTGGAAAGGATTATTTTCCTTTTGGTTGTTAAATTGATTGCTTTTTACCATTATTTATATCGCTTATTGTATGATAAATCGACTTTTATTTAAATAGTGGCTGCAAAAATACAAATTTAAT
>CAZKSK010000015.1:0-17893 GCA_964555225.1 uncultured Bacteroides sp. | reverse complement strand
GCTTACATAAACCTTTCCTCCATAGGCGGCGGCATTTCTTGGCATCGAACCTTGATCCGTAGTAGGCTGAATCTGTTTAATTGATTTACAGGTCTTTTTATCTACAATTTCGATAGTATTGGAATTTGTTACCATAATATACATTTTTGATCCGTATATGATGGCCGAATTTGCAGTTGTTCCAAGACCACGTCCGTTGGCAGAAGTAAATATCTTTTGACTCATAGCAGAAGTTCCATAATCCAGATAAGAAATAGATCCGTCGATACCGCTGGATTGGTTTCCGCTATTGATGATATATAAACCGGTTGAAGCCGGTGTAACGGTGGTCGGTTCATCATCGTTATCACTGTCACAGGAAGTGATGAATAAGGGGCAGACAAGAGCAATTGCCCAAATTTTCAGTAAATCTTTTGTTTTCATAATCTATATTATTCTTATTATTAAGTTATAAATCTATTTTCACTGTAATTTTTCCGTTTCGTCCCGGCATGGGGTAGTTTTTTACGATTTCATACTGTTTGTCGAAAAGGTTGATTAAGTCGCCCCGAAGATAAATGTCGGTTTTTCCTAAATGTAGTTTTTTATAGAGAGCCAAACCACATTCCATATATCCGTCTACGCGGTATTCTGCTTTGTTTTCAGATGTTCGGAACCGTTTGGTAACGCCTGTCCCATGAAAAGAAATATTTATGATCGGATTTTCAAAAGTTATAGAGGCTCCTCCCGAATGACGCGGAGTATAAGGAATTTGATCTTTGTAATAAGATATGTCCGGATCGGTTTCATCGACAGCATATTGATATGTGTAATTCCCATCCATGAGCAGTTTGCATTTTTTTGATATTTCAACGTCGGAATGTGCTGTAGCGTCTAATCCCCATATATTTACCTTACCTAGATTTACCATGGTCCAATAGAACATATTATAGGGCATGGCAACGATTTTGTCTTTGACCGTATTGTGATAACCATCCAAACTAAAAGAAAATGAAGATTTTTGTTCTTCTGTACTTTGATAGGTGATACCTATATTGTATTGTTTTGTTTTTTCAGGTTTGAGATCTCGGCTTCCCATTTGGTCGAAATAGTTTTCTGTAAATGTAGCTACCCGGAAGATATCTTTATATGAGGCACGTAGATAAAAATTTTTTTCGGGAAACAACTTCCAAGATAAAGACATTGACGGAGACAGATGATTTTGATTATCGGAACTCTCGCCGCTCTTCGCTCCGTTTATATAGAAAGAACCTAACAAAGAAGCAGTTACTTTTATATGATTATTATCATATTTGGCTGCAAGAGATTGTAGGATAGAGTGGCGATATGGATTTACATTATATTTTGAGTTGTAGTTCATACTGCTGTAAGCATAGTCGGCTGAATAGTCGAATGCTATATTATGCAGAGGTGTATAGAGAAGTGCAGCCGAGCCGTATAATTCGCGTTGGAAATAGATATTGTGAACGGAACCGCCTGTATATTCTCCCCCATAATCACTATAATGGGACATAGCCCAATTGAATTTTCCGTTTATTTGCAATGAGAGGTTATTATCCCAATAAGTTTTGTAATGTGTCTGTGCAAAGAAATTTTTTTCTTTCATATGTTCTTTACTATCGGAATTATATAAGATTACCGAACCTGGCAGATAGCGGCTGTTTACATACCAATAAGTTTTTGTATCCCATTGGGAACGCTCGTTAGGGCGCAAGTATAGATTACTTTCCCAGCGTCCGTTCCAGATGCTGTTGTTATAGCGTTTTTCTTTTGTCACAAAATTTACGTTCACTAAAGTGAATGAATAGAGGTTATCGGCCCGCATACCGTCCACTAAAGTAGAAAAAAATGCCTGATCATTGAATCGGTGGGAATAACGGATGTTTGAACCTGCATAACCGAAAGATCCCGCTTTTGCTTGTATGGATAATAAGTCTTTTTTTGTTCCGAAGTCGGGATGGGTTGTACTAATGTTAAGGGATGCAGCGGATGCAATGTTGCGTGCGGGAGTGAAGATATCATTATTATCGCCTACTATAAGAGAGATACTTTCGATATTATCAAGAGTAAAGCTTGATAAGTCTATTTGTCCCGTCTGGCAATTATCCAATACAATTCCATCATAGGATATGGCCGTGTGATTGGCCCCCAAACTACGCACGGAAACAGTCTTCATGCCACCTGCTCCTCCATAGTCTTTTATATTTACACCGGAAAATCTCCGTAATGCATCTGATATATCGGTTATGCCTTTTTGTTCGATATCTTCCGGTTTAATGATTTGCATGGGAGCGGAGCTTTTCAAGGATGTCTTTTTTTTCTCACCGATCACTTTTACTTCCCGAATCTGGTGCACTTTGCCTGATATGGTATCATTTTTCAGTTTTTGGGCATAAAAAGGCATGTACCAGATAAAGATACTACTAATAATACAAAGCAATCTTTGCAGATAATTTCTCAACATTCCCTTAATAACCTAAGAATAAGGATAATCAATTTATTTTCGTCCTGTGTTCTTTCCTCGAGAACTCAAGCTTTTGACTGGATTTTGCAGGTCTTCTGACTTACTCCGTCTCGGTTCGCCTTCCCGTCCTGTGTTTGGATAGTGGCAATGGTTTTTGAACCAAGTCTGTAAGGAGTTTACAGCAGCGGGACTGTTCAGGATTTTCACCTGATTCCCTTTTCATCCTCCCCCTGAAAAGGGTTGTGGAACAAAATCATTGGCAAAGATATGTGTTTCTTCTGATAAAACAAGCGAAAAAACTTTTTATTTTGTGTTGGCTCCGACTCATTTCCTAAATCTTCAAAAAAAGTAAAGATTTCTGGATAAAAATATTGTCTATTGGAAAATAATATATAATTTTGCCTCGCAAATCAAAAAAAAAGAAATGGATGCTATTTGTGCGTTGAAGGATATTTATAAGGAGCTTTATCAATTTGAAAAGAAATTTCAGACGGATAACGGAATGACTATTAATGAAGCTATGCTTCTGTGTTGTCTTCATCAGGGAGATGCTAAATCCGCAGGAACCTTGTGCGAATTTATAGGTTTGTCTTCATCCCGAGTATCGAAAGTAATTAATTCGGTAGAAAAAATGGGATATATTCAAAGAACAATCAGTTCTGAAGATAAAAGACAAATGCTTTTTTCACTTACTGCCGAAGGTTGGAGAAAAATCACCGAGATGGAAAAGGTTAATTTACATATAGAAGATCTTTATGCAAAACTCTCGGATTGTTTGAAAAGGGGATAATTCCCTTTTTTTGAATATATAGTTGCTAATAGAAAATATTAATAATAAAAATTATAGTTATGAAGTATGTTATTGTAGGTGGAGTGGCAGGTGGTGCTTCAGTAGCAGCCAGGTTGCGCCGGCTTGATGAAAAGGCCGAAATTATCCTGTTCGAACGCGGTAGTTATGTTTCATATGCCAATTGTGGCTTACCTTATTATATCGGGGGAGAAATTAAGGAACGTCAGAAGCTGTTTGTTCAAACGGTGAAAGGTTTTATGGATAAATTTCGTGTTGACATCCGCATAGAACAGGAAGTTACATCTGTTTCTCCTGATACAAAAACGATTGAGGTAAAAAAGATAGTTTCAGGAGAAGTCTATAATGAGACATTTGACAAATTGGTTCTTTCTCCGGGAGCTGAACCTTTGAAGCCAAAGATTCCCGGGATTCAACTTCCTAATATCTTTACTCTGCGAAATGTTCCTGATACGGATGTTATTAAAGATTTTGTGTCGGCGGGTAAAGCTAAATCAGCGGTTATTGTCGGTGGCGGATTTATCGGTTTGGAAATGGCTGAAAATCTTCATGTACAAGGAATAAATGTGACAGTAGTGGAGATGGCTGATCAGGTGATGGCACCGCTCGATTTTTCAATGGCCCAGATCGTTCATCAGAAATTGATTGAAAAGGGTATTAGTTTGATATTAAGTGATGGAGTTGAACACTTTGATAAAAGTGGGACACAAATTATGGTTTGTCTGAAAAGTGGAAAATCCATATCGGTGGATATGGTGCTATTGAGTATCGGTGTTCGACCGGAAACAAAACTGGCGATGGATGCAGGATTGAAAATAGGGCCTACAAGAGGTATTTCGGTAAATGAGTATATGCAAACATCCGATCCTGATATATATGCTTTGGGAGATGCCGTGGAAGTTGTTCATGGAGTGACGGGCAAGCCTGCTTTGATTCCGTTGGCAGGACCGGCTAATAAGCAGGGACGTATTGTAGCGGATAATATCGTATCGGATAATAAATTTGTGTACAAGGGAACTATAGGGACTTCGGTAGCAAAGATTTTTGATTTGACTGTGGCTGCTGCCGGAGCTAATGCTAAAATGCTTCGTCGTGAAGAAATTTCTTATCTTTCTTCATTTACACACCCGTCTTCCCATGCAGGTTATTATCCCGGGGCTATTCCAATGACGATAAAAATCCTTTTTTCTCCGAAGAACGGACGTTTATTGGGTGCTCAGGTTGTCGGATATGATGGCGTTGACAAACGCATTGAAATGTTAGCTCAGGTGATTCAACGAAAGGGTACTGTTTATGATTTAGCAGAGTTGGAACAGGCTTATGCTCCTCCATATTCATCGGCAAAAGATCCTGTAAATATGGCCGGTTTTGTGGCGGAGAATATACTCGAAGGAAAAGTGAAAACACTTCATTGGCGTGATGTGCGAAAGAATGATGATGTTATGATTCTGGATGTGCGAACTCGGGATGAATTTAAATTGGGTAGTATTCCTGGATCTGTTAATGTCCCGTTGGAAGAATTGCGTGAGCATCTGAGTGAATTGCCTCGTGATAAAGATATTATTGTTACTTGTGCTGTAGGACTTCGTGGCTATTTGGCTTACCGTATTCTTATGCAGAATGGTTTCCAGCATGTAAATAATTTGTCGGGAGGATATAAAACGTGGCTCATAGCAACAACTGATTGGACTAAGGAAAAACCTACAACAATTTGTCCTTGTAATGCATCTGATGAGGTTTCTTCGAATGTGAGCGTTTGCGGTTGTAAAACGGTTGAAATTGATGCCTGTGGATTGATGTGCCCGGGTCCTATAATGAAATTGAAACAGAGTTACGGGGAATTGGAAGAGGGTGGCAGACTTGTAATAACTGCTACGGATCCTGCTTTTAGTAAAGATGTTTCGTCTTGGTGTAAGATAACGGGTGCTAAGTTGCTGGATGTGGATAGTAATAAAGGGATGGTGAAGGCTGTAGTGGAAAAAAGTAAGAAGCAGTCTTCAAAATGCGAGGTGAAAGCAGAAGGACTGCCTGACAACAAGACATTGATCGTTTTTAGTGATGATCTTGATAAGGCCTTGGCTTCTTTTGTTATTGCCAATGGTGCTTTGGCAGCCGGAAAGAAAGTAACAATGTTTTTTACTTTCTGGGGATTGAATATTATTAAAAAGAAAAACAAACCGGCTGTCAAGAAAGATCTTTTCGGTAAAATGTTCAGTTGGATGTTACCGGGACACAGTGGCAAGCTGGCTCTTTCCAAATTAAATATGATGGGTATGGGGAGTTGGATGATGCGTTATATAATGAAACAGAAAGGTATTGACAGTCTGGAAAGTTTAATGCAACAAGCCATAGACGGGGGTGCGGAAATGATTGCTTGCACGATGAGTATGGATGTGATGGGAGTGAAACCCGAAGAATTGCTGGACAATGTTCAGCTTGGTGGTGTAGCTTCTTATCTTGAACGTGCCGAAGATGCAAATATGAATCTTTTTATTTGAGTTTGAATTATTATGATAAAAAAGCCTGAAAAATGTTCAGGCTTTTTTCATTTATATTTTATTTAATCTTTGAACGGATCTTGGTGAGATATGTTTTCATGCGTTTCGGATCTTTCTTTTCGATAATATCAAGAAGATCTTCCATCTCCGTAAGGATATTCTTTATTTGTGCCGGTGTGTGGGGATTAAAAAGTATTTCCTGAAGTAGATAGTCGTCTTCGTTGAGAACTCCTTTTGCAATAGCAATATGGCGCTTAAATGTAGTACCCGGAGCATCTTGCGGCTTCATGACTGCGGCAAACACAAAAGTAGAAACAAAAGGTATGGACAGGGAATATGCAACTGTTTCATCATGTTCTTCGAATGTATATTCAAAAATTTTCAGATGCAGAGTGTTGTATAAATCTTTGAAGAACACTTTTCCCATATGGTCACTTTCCTTAATGATGATGGCATTTTCACTGCTTAGATTACTTAAACTGGCGAATGTAGGACCAAACATCGGATGAGTAGAAACGAAGCGAAAACCGCTTTTCTCGTAAAATTCTCTCAATCCTGTTTTTACCGAAGCTATATCACTGATGATACAGTCGGGTGTGAGCGCAGGCAATACCTGCTCGAAAGCTGATATTGTGTATTTTACGGTTACAGCGTTGATAACCAGCTCGGGCTTGAATTCTTTGATTTCGTTCAGTGAAGTGAAACGTTGACAATTATATACGAAACGGAGGCGTTTCGGGTCTATCTCGTAAACAGCTGTCTCATGTTCGAAACTTAATATATCGGTGAAGAAAGACCCCATCTTTCCTGCTCCCAAAATTAATATTCGCATTGTTTACTTTTTATTTATTGATGATTTCCATTTGTTGGCGTACGGATTCTTCATGGATGGCTTCGAATACGTGACAGATAAAATCGGCATCCATTCCGCATAAAGCTCCTTGAGCTCCTCGTTTGTCGAGGATCTCATTGTAACGGTGTGTTTGTAAAATGGTCATATTATGTTCTTTTTTGAAAGTACCTATTTCCCGGCAAATACGCATACGTTTGGATAGAATTTCTATTAAATCATTATCGCATTCATCTATTTGACGGCGAAGTTCGTTAAGATTTTCCGTCGTTTGCGTTTCTTTGCGTATAACGAGCAAATTAAGAATATAATCCAAAACATCTGGGGTGATTTGTTGAAAACTGTCACTCCATGCAGCATCCGGATTACAGTGGGATTCTACGATAAGTCCGTTGAAACCTAAATCCATTGCCTGTTGGCAAAGTGGTGCTATGAGTTCGCGTTTTCCACCGATATGACTTGGATCGCAGAATATCGGTAATTCAGGAATACGGCGACGCAATTCAATCGGAATATGCCACTGTGGCAAATTACGGTAAATCTTTTTATCATAAGACGAAAATCCACGATGGATGGCTGCTAATTTTTTAATACCTGCCATATTGAGACGTTCGAATGCTCCGATCCATAATTCCAAATCAGGATTTACCGGGTTCTTAATAAAAATAGGAATATCCACACCTTTCAAGGCATCTGCAATTTCCTGAACGGCAAAAGGATTGGCTGTAGTGCGTGCACCAATCCATAAAATGTCTATGCCTGCTTTTAGGGCAGCCTCAACATGTTTTACATTGGCAACTTCGGTTGTTACATACATACCTGTTTCTTTTTTTACTCTCTGTAACCAGGGAAGACCAATTTCTCCTACGCCTTCAAAACCGCCCGGTTTAGTACGGGGCTTCCATATTCCTGCACGGTAAATTTTGATTCCCCTATTGGCAAGCTGGGTTGCCGTTTCCATGACTTGTTCTTCCGATTCGGCACTGCATGGACCTGCAATGACAACAGGGCGCTTAGCTTCTATGCCCGGCAGTAAGATTGATTCTAATTCCATAATTATTATATATTTATTTTATTTCATAATTTCTTTAATTCTTTTTAAAGCTTCATTCAATTTATTGTCTTTGGCACAAAGAGAAATGCGAATATAGCGTTTCCCGTTACTTCCGAAGATGAAACCCGGTGCAATGAAGACATGGGCTTCGTGAAGAATCTTTTCCGTGAGTTCTTCTACGTCGGTATAACTGTCGGGAATGCGTCCCCAAAGAAACATTCCTGTTTGTGAAGGATCAAATTTACATTGAAGCGCATCCATGATTTTTTCGGCAATATCACGTCGCCGCCGATATACATTGATATTCATTTCTTCGTGCCATGCATCATCATTCTTATAGGCTTGTACAGCGGCTAATTGCAATGGACGAAATGTTCCGGAATCGATATTGCTTTTAATTTTAAGAATCCACTGGATAAATTGGGCATTGGTCGCTATAAGACCAACACGCCAGCCGGGCATATTGTGACTTTTACTCATCGAGTTAAATTCAATGCAACAATCTTTTGCTCCCGGTATCTGGAGAATGCTGAGAGGATGATTGTTTAGAATAAAACTGTATGGGTTGTCATTTACAATAATGATATTATGACGAAGTGCAAAGTCCACGAGCTTTTTATAAAGTTCTATAGTAGCTATACCTCCCGTTGGCATGTTAGGATAGTTGGTCCACATGATCTTTACCTTGCTTAGATCCATTTTCTCCAAAGAGTCGAAATCCGGTTGCCAGTGGTTTTCTTCCAGCAAATCATAATTGACGATTTCACTGCCTAATATTTTGTTGAGTGAAGTATAGGTAGGGTATCCCGGATTAGGGACCAATACCTGTTCTCCGGGATTTACAAATGCAAGTGTAACGTGCAAAATTCCCTCTTTGGATCCTATGAGAGGTTGAATCTCAGTCTCCGGATTGAGGTCTACGTCATACCAGCGTTTATACCAATCGGCCATAGCCTTGCGTAATTCCGGAATTCCGGTGGTCGGTTGGTATCCATGAACGTCGGGTCTGTGAGCATTTTTACACAGTACATTTACAGTTTCTTCCGATGGTGGCATATCAGGGCTTCCTATGCCCAGACTAATAATATTTTTCCCTTCGGCGTTGAGTTTTGCTACTTCTTTCAATTTTCGTGAAAAGTAGTATTCGTTAACAGCATTCAGCCTGTCAGCCGGCTGTATCTTAAATTTTTGATTGTCCTTCAACATATTCTCCTAAAATTTTGAAAGCTTTGGCTAATGGAGTTACCGCATCGATCGACTGACGATAACGTATGTAGTCATTAAATGTAATATCTATATAGAACAGATATTCCCATTCACGGCCGATGATGGGAAGAGACTGTATCTTGGTTAAATTGATCTTATAAAAAGAAAAAATTGAAAGTACCTGTGATAGGCTTCCTTCACTGTGAGGGAGAGAGAAAACAATACTTGCTTTGTTTGCATGTTTGGCGTCGCGTAATTCGTCAGCTTTCCACGGATCACTTACAATAAGGAAACGAGTAAAGTTGTGCTTGTTGGTTTCTATACCTTCTTCAAGAATTTTCATTCCATAAAGTGGAGCGGCAAATTTGGAACAAATGGCAGCATGGCCTCGTAGATTATTTTCTTTTATGTCTTTGGCACTGCCTGCTGTATCATCCGTTTCTACAATTTTCAACTTTCGATGTTGATTCAAAAAATTACGGCATTGAGCTAGGGCGACAGGATGCGAATTCACTTCTGTAAGGTCTTCCCAATTATCTTCCGGTAAGCACATGATGCTATGGGAGATTCGTAATTTATGTTCTCCGATTATTGTTACCCCGCTTTCACGGATAAGTTCGTAGTTGTGCAGTAAGCTCCCGGCTATAGTATTTTCTATTGCTACCATACCAATAACATTGCTGTCTTCTTTAATTTGTTCGAATACTTCTTCAAAAGTATTGCAACAAACAGGTTCGATTTCTTTACCTTCGAAATATCGATGGGCCGCAATGTCGTGATAGGACCCTACTATACCTTGTATCGCTACGTTAATCATTTTATATAATTGTTTCTGAATTATAAAAAAAAATCCCGCCTCTTTCTGAAGCGGGATTCAATATATTTCAATATTAATCATTATCAATTCATGGTTACATACATAAACTCCCGCTTCACTTTGTTGCTAAAGTAAAAGTAATAAAAAAAGAAGTAATATGTATTAAACAATGTTTTCATTTACGTTTTCTTATTTTTACGGGGCAAAGGTAATTCTTTTTTCTATACATACAATAGAAAATGAAAGTTTTTTTATCCTTTCCTTGTATTTTTGTTCTTAAAAGATATTATTTCTATACAAATCGTTGAAATTATCATATTTCCCATTAACGTCTTTTTCGCTATCAGGATCTAGTTCAAGGGCTTTTTTAAGGTCTTCGACAGAACCGTTTTTATCACCATTTAGCAGTTTTGCTTCTCCTCTGGCCTTATAAGCCTTGGCAAATTTGGGATTGATATCAATAGCTTCGTCCATTTTTTCAATGGCTCTATCACATTTTTTTTGTTCTATATAAAGATTACAAAGTGCAAGATAACTTTTTTCATTGAACGGATTTATCTCTGTTACTTTGATATAATCTTCTTCCGCTTCATTCAGCCTTTTAGTGGCATAGGCCGTTTCTGCCTTTAAAATTAGAGCTTCTTCATTATCAGCATTTAGACCCAGGCAATAATCAATATCTTCTTCCGCTTCTTTATAACATTTCATATCTAACAATGTCTCGGCTCTCATCAATCGTGCTTCGATAAAATCTTCTTTTAAAACAAGAGCTTGAGTAAGTGTAGTAATAACTTGAACATTATCTTTTAAACCTTTATATGCTTTGGCAAAAAGATATTGGATGGTTGCACTTTTTTCATTTATATTATGTGCTCTATGTAATATTTCTATCATCTCCTGATAGTTTTCTTCCATATAATACACGTTGGCTAAGGTGAGAAAAATATTTAAGTCGGTCGGTTCCTTTTCACACATCGTTTTGAGAAGTTCAATAGCTTTTGCATTTTCGTTTTGTCGTATGTAGGTATTTGCCAGATGACTCATAGTTTCAAGATCGTCTTTTAATAGCAGTGCTTCTTTGAAGCATCTTTCCGCATATGAAAATTGTTCGATTTGTTCGGCCCGTATTCCGTCAAACTTTAATATGTCAAAGTTTTTTTCTTTGTTTTTTTCTTCATCTGAAAAATTCTCTTCTTTGGAAGAAGAAATAAATATATTTTTTAAAAAGCCCATTGTATTAATATTTAGTTATTGCACAAAGTTAGATATAAAAATTATAATATGCTATTTTTAGTTCCTTAATTGGGAAAGATAAAGGGTTATGGAAATTGATAGAAGGTTATTTTTCTATATCTTTGCGATATATATATTATTATGAAAAAAATATTCTTCTTATTCAGTTTATGTCTTGCTACATTATTTTCCGATGCGCAAACTCATTTTATTACTGAAAGAGCTTATCGACAACGTGTTGAAACTGATTTCAAACATAAAATAAGTGTGGTGGGAGAGACGTTTTTCGATTTGCACGATTTACATCCTGATTTGAAGGAGACAGAAGCTTTAAAATTTCTATATGCTTATATGCCCTTGGGAGATGTGACTGATTATTCGACTTCTTATTATTTGGAAAACGTAAGAACTTCTTTTAAGGCTCAGGACGAAATGCCGTGGGGCAAAATAGTTCCTGAATTATTATTCAGACATTTTGTCCTTCCGATCAGGGTAAATAATGAAAATCTTGATAATGCAAGAATTGTGTTTTATCCCGAATTAAAAGAAAGAGTGAAAGGGTTGGATATGAAAGAAGCTATACTTGAAGTGAATCATTGGTGTCACGAAAAAGTTACATATCAGCCTTCCGATTCTCGTACGAGTTCTCCGCTTGCATCTGTTTGTAATGCTTATGGACGTTGCGGAGAGGAATCGACATTTACGGTAGCGGCACTTCGTTCGATCGGAATTCCTGCAAGACAGGTATATACACCACGCTGGGCACATACAGATGATAATCATGCTTGGGTGGAAGCTTGGGCAAATGGAAAATGGTATTTTTTAGGTGCATGCGAGCCTGAACCGGTTCTTAATTTGGGATGGTTCAATGCTCCTGCCAGTAGGGCTTTGCTAATGCATACCAGAGTTTTTGGACATTATGACGGGCCCGAGGAAGTGATGCTGGAAACACCTAATTTTACGGAGATTAATTTAATTGGCAACTATGCTTCTACCGCACGAATAGACTTTAAGGTGATAGATTCCATGGGTAAGCCTGTATCAAATGCTCGTGTAGATTTTAAAATATACAATTATGCTGAATTTTGTACAGTGGCAACTAAATACACAAATAAGGATGGCATGACATTCCTGACTTCCGGTAAAGGAGATATGATAATATGGGTCTCCAAAAACGGTGAGTATAATTTTACCAAAGTATCTTTTGGAAAGGATAAAAAAGTAACGATTCGTCTATCTTCTGATGTCGTTGCACATAAATCGATTATTATTTCTGATTCGTTTGATATTGTTCCTCCAAAAGAACAAGCGATTCTTCCTGTTGTAAGTAATGAAATGCGGAAGCTGAATGACATTCGTAAAGTAATGGAAGATTCTATACGAAATGTGTATATGTCGACTTTTTTGAATACTGAAACAGCTACTGCTATAACACAATCCTTATCACTGCCATCCGGAGATGTTGTCCCTTTATTGGTAGCATCTCGTGGCAATCATGAAGTGATATCAGCTTTTTTAAAAAAATACGCAAAGGCGGATCCTGCTCGAGCTGTGACGTTGCTCAAAGATATTAGTGTTAAAGATTTACGTGATATTACAATGGATGTATTGGACGACAGCTATAGGGTCGTTAATTCATGGTTAGATCCGAGAGTGGCTAATGAAATGCTGAGGCCTTACAAGCTTTTTTTCTTGCAATCTATACCTCGCAAAAGCCAAGATTTATATCGACATTCTCCTGAATTACTGGTTCAGTGGTGTAAGAAAAATATCCGTATTCACGATGAAATGAATTCACTTCATATACCGATGTCTGCCGTAGGAGTGTGGAAGTCGCGTGTTGCCGATGTTCTTTCACGTGATATTTTCTTTGTGGATGTTGCTCGAAGTCTAGGTATCGAAGCTCGAAAAGATCCAGTTACATTAAAGACCCAGTATAGGATTAATTCACGGAAATGGATGGATGTAGATTTTAATTCGATAAAATCCGTGAATACACCTACCGGAAAATTGTTTTTGACTTATCAATCTGTTTCGTCCTTGCAGAATCCTAAATATTACAGTCATTTTACAATTTCCAAGATACAGAATGGCATAACAAGTCTGTTAAATTTTGATGAAGGTGAGGTTGATATGGGGGATGGTGTCAGTTGGGTAAATACATTTAAGAAGGGAATTAATTTAGACGAAGGTACTTATCTTTTGGTAAGCGGAACTCGTTTGGCTGATGGAAGTGTATTGTCCAGTTCACAGATATTCAATATAAAGAGAGGTACTACAACTACAGTGGAATTGAAGTTAAGAAATAAGCCTTCGGCTATATCAGTTATTGGAACGTTTGATTCGGAATCCAAGTTCGAATCGATTGAAAATAGTGACGAAAAAAGTATTCTTTCTCGAACAGGACGGGGCTATTTTGTGATTGGTTTGCTTGGAGTAGGGCAAGAACCTACTAATCATGCGCTTAATGATTTAATAAAGATGAAAGAAAATCTGGAGAAGTGGGGACGTCCTATTTTATTATTGTTTGCTAGTGAGGAGGATCGGAAACGATTTAGAATAGATGAATTCGGTTTACTTCCTTCAACAGTGTTTTTTGGAATTGATAAAACCGGTGAGATAAAAAATCAGATTATAAAAAAGATGCATTTATCCGATGTTACGTTACTTCCAATATTCATCGTAGCCGATACATTTAACAGAGTAGTTTTTCTTTCCCAAGGATATACTATCGGATTGGGAGAACAATTATACAATGTCGTTTCTAAAATAGGAAAATAATAAATGCGAATTCTACCGGAGAGAGATCATTCCGTTTAAAATTTTCAATTCTTTATTTTCTATCATGAAATCAAGAACCTTGTTTAGCTTGTCTTTGGAAAAATTCAATTGATCGAGTACTGTTATGGAACGATATTCTTCAGTTGAAAGAATTTGGCGAATTTGTTTCTTTATTTCTTCTAATTCGCTGTTTTTCATTTTGCTTGAAGTCTTTTTTAAACAGTTGTCGCAACGAAGACAATCATGACAGTTTTTTTCTCCAAAATAAGTCAATAATAATTTACTGCGACACTCTTGGGTGTTTTCGGCATAATTTGTCATTGCATTAATTCGCTTGGAATATTCTTCTTTTCTATCTTCGTAAACTTCATGTGTCAGTAGAATTTTTTTTGTCTCTATTCGTTGTTGAGTAAAAGTAATATAGGGAGTTCGCTTACGAGGAATATAGTGGAGTATTCTTCCCTGTGATAGATTTTTTAAAATTTCATATACTCTTTGAGGGGTAAGTCCCGATCTACGTGCAAGGAGGCTTTCTTCGATATATACATAATCGCTGAATAGCCCCGTGTAACTGCGGAGTAGGATTTGCAGAAGACGATCGGTTTCTTCATCTTGTTCACGCAAAAGATAAAGCTCATCACGGCGTAGAAGAAACATGATGCGAGAAGTATTGTCTTGTTCTTCCGTGTAATCGATATAACCAGCTCGAGTTAGAATTTTCAAAGCACTGTCGGCTTGAACAGGAAAATGTTTGAATGTACGACAGAATTCATCCAGATTAAATTCGTAGCAACATTCAAATCCATCACCAAGAGCCATTTGATAATAATAGCATAAATGCTCATAGACCATGTGAATATAATCTTTATCTGGATATGAATCGGCGATACGTTTGTTAAGTTTACGTTTATCCCCTTTACTATAAAGCAAAACGGCATAGGCAATCTTACCATCACGTCCTGCACGTCCGGCTTCTTGAAAATATGCTTCGGGTGAATCGGGCATTTCAATATGGACAACAATACGTACGTCCGATTTGTCTATACCCATACCAAAGGCGTTTGTAGCAACCATTACGCGAGTTTCTCCTTTTTGCCAACTCTTTTGGCGAAAATCTTTTTCGGAATTGCTTAATCCGGCATGGTAGTAAAAAGCTGTAATTCCTTTGACATTCAACATTTCGGCTATTTCTTTAGTACCCTTACGATTTCGGGTGTATACGATAGCCGAGCCTTGAACATTTTGTAGAATATGTATTAATTCTCCTTCTTTATTTTCTGTTGTGCGAACTACATATATGAGATTTTTCCGTTCGAAACTCATGCGGAATACATTTTCCGTCTTAAATTCCAGTTTTTCTTGAATGTCCTTTACTACTTTGGGTGTTGCCGTAGCTGTGAGAGCAAGAACGGGGATGCCCGGGAGTATTTTTCTTATTTCGGATATTTTTAGATAAGCCGGACGAAAATCATATCCCCATTGAGAAATACAGTGAGATTCATCTACAGTGATAAAACTCACTTTCATTTTTTTTAGTTTTACCTGAAAAATATCTGTAGTAAGGCGTTCGGGTGAAATATAAAGAAATTTATAATCGCCGAAGATACAATTTTCTAATGCTACCAGAATTTCCTCACGCGTCATCCCGGAATAAATTGCAGTAGCTTTAATCCCCCTATTTTTTAGGTTAATAACCTGATCTTTCATTAAGGCAATAAGAGGTGTAATAACAAGACACAGACCCGGTTGCGTAAGGGCAGGAACCTGAAATGTAACAGATTTACCTCCTCCCGTTGGCATCAAACCTAAAGTGTCACGTCCGCTTCCTATGCTTTCGATGATTTCTTCTTGAATGCCACGGAAAGACTCATACCCCCAAAATTGTTTGAGTATTTCCCTGTAATTCATCGTTGAGAGAAAATTAATCGGTGCTGGGTTTTATATCTTCTATTTGTAGTTGTACTTCTCCGCGTTTATGGGTATTTTCTTCAATGGTATAACAAATATCGAAAGCACGTTTGGTCTTAATGTATCTAACCTGGGAACTTTGCCCGAAAGCTATACCATTCATTACATTACTCGATTTATTATCTACTAATTCCAATTTGATATGTTCTTGCTCTCTACCTACTACTTTGCTTGTACCGTAATCATATATATGGTATGTACAAAAAATAGGTTTTTGATTATCAGGACCGAATGGGTTAAATTTTTTCAGGTCATTATAGAACTTCGGAGTAATGTCCTTAAAATCCAGTTCAGCATCTATGTTGAATGTAGCTCGTGTCTGTTCCGGTAGAATATGTTCAGATACATAATTTTCAAAACGACGAGAGAATTCCGGTACATTTTCTTTTTTCATGGATAGTCCAGCTGCATAGGTGTGTCCTCCGAAGTTTTCTAATAAATCTTTACAGTTTTCTATCGCTTTATAAACATCAAAGCCTGAAACAGAACGTGCAGAACCAGTAGCCAAATCGTCGGTACGTGTTAAGACAACTGCTGGACGATAGTAGATTTCTGTTAAACGGGATGCAACAATACCAATGACACCTTTATGCCAATCTTCATTGTAAATAACTATGGAACGACGATCTTTCAAACCTTCGTATTGTTCTACGATGTTATTGGCTTCTTCTGTCATACTTTTATCTAGATCTTTTCTGGTTTCATTATATTGATCTATTTGGTTTGCCTTTTCCATAGCTGCGGTTGCATCTTTTTCAGTGAGAAGGTCGACAGCTTCTTTACCATTTTGAATACGGCCGGAAGCATTAATACGAGGCCCTATTTTAAAGACAATGTCATTAACGGTAATGTCTTTATCACGTAATCCGCAAATATCAATAATAGCTCTTAATCCCATACTTGGATTGGAGTTTAGTTGTTTGAGTCCATGGTAAGCAAGAATACGATTTTCTCCCATTATCGGAACAATATCAGAAGCAATACTTACAGCAACCAAATCAAGCAACGGAGTTAATTGAGTAAATGGTATGCCGTTGTTTTGGGCGAAAGCTTGCATAAATTTGAATCCGACTCCACAACCCGAAAGATGAGGGTAAGGATATGTGGAGTCAAATCGTTTTGCGTTTAAAATAGCTGCAGCAGGAGGTAGCTCATCATCCGGAACATGATGGTCACAAATGATAAAATCGATACCTTTTTCTTTAGCATAGGCTATTTCTTTTACTGCTTTAATTCCACAGTCAAGAACTATGACTAATTTAACTCCGGTTTCGTAGGCATAATTTATACCGACCTCAGATACTCCATATCCCTCATTGTAACGATCAGGTATGTAATAATCTAGATTAGAATAAAATTGTTGCAAAAACTTGTAAACAAGTGATACTGCTGTTGTTCCGTCAACATCATAGTCGCCATATATCATTATTCGCTCTTTTCGTCCTAGTGCCTGATTTAGTCGTTCTACAGCTTTATCCATATCTTTCATGAGAAAAGGATCATGCAGTTCACTAAGCTGAGGGCGGAAGAATTTTTTTGAATCGGCGACGGACTTAATTCCCCTCTCTGCTAACAGACAACAGAGAATCGGGCTAATTCCTATCTCCTTTGATAGCGCTTTAGCTTCCTCTATTTGTTCGTATGTCGGAGGTTCGTAATTCCATTTGTTATTCATTTTATATATTATTATTTTCTTTTCTTTTGTAAATCAAGATCTTAAAAATCCTGATACGCATAAGCAGCCTTGCCCTGCGAGGTATAGTTTTCTCCAATAAAACCTGTTCAATTTGTAAAGGTAAGAAAAAAACAAATAAAAACGCCGTTTCTGTATTATTTTAACAGAAACGGCGCAAAATATATAGAATAAAAATTTTACAAGCCTAATTTTTTTGCTATGGAAGCGGGTATAGCTTTCTTATTGATCAGAATATTTAGTGTTTTATATTTGGCAAAAGTTTTACTAACATACCAGGTTCCTTTATAAGGATTATCCGTACCCCATGAATTTTTAACCATATAATATTCTTTTCCGTTTTGATCTTTGGCAATGCCATAAATAATCATTCCATGGTCATCTGTTGTTTCCCAATCATCAAAAGCTGTTTGACGCATTTCCTGAGTTACATTTATTTCAGGTAGAGGCTTAGCTGTCATTTCTTTGCGTTTGTCTTCTTCTTTTGCTTTTGTCCAATGAGCCATATCGGATCCAAGAGT
>CAZKSK010000014.1:0-18249 GCA_964555225.1 uncultured Bacteroides sp. | reverse complement strand
AGTAAATGCCTTAACAGCAGCAGATTCTGTAATCGTCCCCGTACAATGTGAATATTTTGCGTTGGAAGGGATCAGCAAGTTACTTAATACGATCAAAATCATCAAAGTAAAACTTAATCCTGAACTCGAAATTGAAGGATTTCTCTTAACCATGTACGATGCCCGTTTAAGACTAGCCAATCAGATATATGATGAAATCAAACGCCATTTTCAAGAATTAGTGTTCAAAACTGTCATTCAAAGAAATGTGAAGTTGAGCGAGGCGCCAAGTCACGGTATTCCTGTCATTCTATACGATGCAGACTCCAAAGGTTCCCAAAACCATTTGGCTCTGGCTCAGGAAATCATCAAGAAAAACACTAAAAAACAATAAAATGTCAGTACACAAGAAATATCCCGCTTTAGGACGAGGTCTGGATGCCCTTATTTCGACCGAAGAAGATGAAACATTCGGTTCATCGACTATTAACGAAGTAGAAATAGAGAAGATATCCGTTAATCCTAATCAACCGCGTCGGGATTTTGATGAAACGGCATTGCAGGAACTTGCAGATTCTATTAAGGAAATTGGCATTATTTCTCCAATTACTCTACGCGAGCTTTCTAAAAATTCTTATCAAATTATTGCCGGTGAAAGACGATTCAGAGCCTCACAACTAGCAGGATTAAAAACTATTCCGGCCTATATCCGTACCGCCAATGACGAAAACGTCATGGAAATGGCTTTGATAGAAAATATTCAACGTGAAGATCTCAACTCTGTAGAAATTGCTTTAGCCTATCAGCACTTGCTTGATCAGTATGGACTGACTCAGGAACGACTCAGCGAACGTGTGGGAAAAAAAAGGGCAACAATAGCCAATTACCTCCGCCTGCTAAAACTCCCTGCACCTATACAAGTTGCCTTGCAAAACAAAGAAATTGATATGGGACATGCACGTGCCCTGCTTACTTTGGACAATCCGAAAGAACAAATCAAAATATTTAATGAAATAACAAAACATGGTTACTCGGTACGCAAAGTTGAAGAATTGGTAAAAGAGAAAATGACCAATGAGGATAACATTCCACTCAAGAAAAAAACAAATACACCCAATATATCGGAAAACTTTGGAGAACTAAAAAACAGTTTATCCGACTTCTTTCATACTAAAGTTCAATTTACATGCAATCAAAAAGGAAAAGGAAAAATAAGCATACCTTTTAATAATGAAGAAGATTTGCTTCATATCATGGAGCTGTTTGACAAAATAAAAAACAGTTGAAGTTGAAACAGGTGTTAGGAAAATATCGATTATTGTGTTGTCTGCTATTTTGCTTCCTCCAATTGAACATGGTAGATATTTATGCTCAGGAAGTGCAGAAAATAAGGGAAATGCCCAAAGCTCAACGCAGACGAGAACAGTCAAACAATACGACAGATTCCAATACCAAAAAACTAGATGCTGACACTCTGCAAAAACAAAAAGAAGCAACTGCCGTAGATAGTATCAATGCCTTAAACAAAAAAAATCTAAATAAGTTATCCCAGCCTGTTGACACGGGTAAGATCATGGCAAAAAGCGATTCAATAAGTAAAATTCCCATTAAAAAAGCACCTAAATTCACTCCAGATCCTCAAAAAGCAACATGGATTGCACTAGCCATACCCGGAGGAGGACAAATATATAATCGAAAATACTGGAAACTCCCATTTATCTACGGAGGCTTTGTAGGCTGTGCCTATGCCCTTCACTGGAATAATCAAATGTACTCCGATTATTCGCAAGCTTATCTGGATATAATGAGCGATGATCCTACAAGAACCAGTTACTTAAATTTCCTTCCGGATGGCTACGATGTTGAAGGAAATCTTACTTTTTTGCAAACAACCTTTAAAAAGAAAAAGGATTATTACCGTAGATATAGAGATTTGAGTATATTTGCATTTATGGGAGTATATATACTCTCCGTAATAGACGCCTATGTAGACGCTGAACTGTCCAATTTCGATATTACAAATGACTTAAGTTTTAAAGTCTCACCTGCATTCATTCAGAATTCCATCAGCTCCAAATGGAGTGATCAGGCAATCGGTTTGCAATGCAGCATAACTTTTTGATATATTGTTTTAAATATGAATAAAAAAATTATTATAGCAGCCTTGTTATTATTTTTCTGTTGGTCATTTACAAATGCGCAGGAAAATGTAACAATTGAAGGAGAAAAAGGGGGCAAAGAAAACATCGAAGTACCCGAAAATATGTTGACGGACGTAGATTCTCTACTGATGGACTGGAACGCAAAAAATTATTTAAAGAAAGAAGAATGCGACAGTCGAGTAGACAATCCGGAATTCAGTGATGAGGTTTATATTGATCGCCTTCAAAGAATGCCGACTATCGTAGAGATGCCTTATAACAGCATCGTACGTAAATTCATAGATATGTATGGAACCCGTCTTCGCAACTCGGTTTCATTCATGCTCGGAGCAGTAAATTTCTATATGCCTATTTTTGAAGAAGCCCTTGATATGTACGGATTGCCACAAGAACTAAAATATCTACCTGTGATAGAATCGGCACTGCGTCCAACGGCCGTTTCCAGAGCGGGAGCTGTAGGACTTTGGCAGCTTATGCTCAAAACCGGCAAACAATATGATTTG
This sequence comes from uncultured Bacteroides sp., assembly GCA_964555225.1. Taxonomy (GTDB): domain Bacteria; phylum Bacteroidota; class Bacteroidia; order Bacteroidales; family Bacteroidaceae; genus Phocaeicola_A. Next base: position 15,605 of record CAZKSK010000014.1, on the reverse strand, counting down.
GAAATAAACAGCTTGGTAGACGAACGAAGAGATCCTATTAAAGCTTCAAGAGCAGCAGCACGTTATTTAAAGGACCTTTATGGCATTTTCGGCGACTGGAATTTGGTTATTGCATCATACAACTGCGGTCCCGGAAATGTAACCAAAGCCATGCACAGAGCTGATGGAAACAGGGATTATTGGCAGATATACAATTATCTTCCAAATGAAACCAAAGGATATGTTCCCGCCTTTATTGCAGCGAATTACATGATGACATACTATTGTGAACACCACATCTGCCCCATGGAGACGGAAATTCCGGCCAGTACAGATACAATTATGGTGAATAAAGATGTGCATTTACAACAGATAGCCGATGTATGTAAAGTAAGTATGGAACAATTACGAAGCCTGAACCCCCAATATAAAAAAGATATTATACCTGGAAGCATCAAGCCTTACACGCTGAGACTGCCATCCGATAAGATAGGAACTTTTATAGATTTGCAAGACTCCATATATAATTATCAAAGAGATCAATTCTTTACAAAGAGAAGAGTTATCGAGATGGACGAAACTCAATGGAAAAAGAACTACAGCAGAAGTTATTCTTCTAAGAGTAGAGCCAGAGGACGCTATAATAGAAGCGGCAGAGGTGTTACGCACACAATCAAAAGCGGTGAAACTTTAGGGGAAATTGCAAGGAAATACGGAGTAAGCGTAAAAAAATTAAAACGATTGAACAATATAAAAGGTACGATGATCAACAAAGGAAAGAAGTTGAGAATACGTTGACAACTCTATATTCGTCGCAACGAGAACAATTAATTTAAACAATTATGGAAGATGTGGCAAATAAAGAATTTGCGGAAGAAGAAATGATAGATCAGGCCTTTCAAGAACTTCTTGATGCATACTTGATGTCAAAGCACAGAAAGAAAGTAGAAATCATCACGAAGGCTTTCAATTTCGCTAAGCAAGCTCATAAGGGAGTACGGCGTCTTTCGGGTGAACCTTATATCATGCATCCTCTAGCTGTTGCGAAAATCGTCTGTTCCGAGATAGGTCTTGGATCTACATCTATTTGTTCGGCCCTTTTGCATGATGTTGTTGAAGATACCGATTATACGATAGAAGATATTGAAAATATATTCGGCTCAAAAATTGCGCAAATCGTTGACGGACTCACCAAAATATCCGGTGGTATTTTTGGTGATAGAGCTTCAGCCCAAGCTGAAAACTTTAAAAAATTATTGCTCACTATGAGTGATGATATTCGAGTCATACTTATTAAAATAGCTGACCGTCTTCACAATATGCGTACCCTCGGTTCCCAATTGCCCAACAAGCAATATAAAATAGCCGGTGAAACGCTTTATATATACGCACCTCTGGCCAACCGACTCGGACTTAATAAAATAAAAACCGAATTGGAAGACCTCAGTTTTAAATACGAGCATCCCGAAGAATACAAAACGATAGAAAACAAACTCGCATCGACTGAAAAAGAGCGAGATCAGGTATTTCGTGACTTTACGGCTCCAATACGTGCCAACCTGGATAAAATGGGATTTAAATATGAAATAAAAGCTCGTATTAAATCACCTTATTCTATTTGGACAAAAATGCAGAATAAGCACGTTACGTTTGAGGAAATATATGATATATTGGCTGTTAGAATTATCTTTGAACCACGTATTAAAGAAGAAGAACTTAACGAATGTTTTAATATATATGTCTCTATTTCTAAAATATATAAACCTCATCCTGACAGGCTCCGGGATTGGGTGAGCCATCCAAAAGCCAACGGTTATCAGGCACTTCACGTTACTCTTATGAGCAACCAGGGACAATGGATAGAAGTACAGATACGAAGTCATCGGATGGATGATATTGCTGAACAAGGATTTGCAGCTCATTGGAAATATAAAGAAGGTGAAGGTAACGAAGACGAAGGTGAACTGGAAAAATGGTTGCTTACTATTAAAGAGATATTGGAAGATCCTCAACCCGATGCTATAGATTTTCTGGATACCATTAAATTAAATCTCTTCGCCTCGGAAATTTTTGTATTTACTCCTAAAGGCGAAATAAAAACCATGCCCCAAGATTGCACGGCCCTTGACTTTGCTTTTTCTATACATACTTTTCTAGGAAGCCACTGCATCGGTGCGAAAGTAAATCATAAACTAGTACCTTTAAGCCACAAGCTACAAAGTGGAGACCAAGTGGAAATTCTCACATCTAAAGCGCAACGCGTGCAAAAAGATTGGATTAACATGGTTTCCACAGCAAAAGCAAAAGCAAAAATTCTATCTATTCTTAAAAGAGAACAACGTAATATACAGAAAGAGGGTGAAGCAAAACTGGAAGAGTTTCTTAATAAAGAAGAAATTCCTATCAACAGTCTTGTCATTGAACGCTTATGCAAACTACATCAAGTTTCGACCAAAGAAGAACTTTTTCTGGAAATCGGACAAAAAGAGATTATCTTGGATGACGATGATAAAGAAATTCTCAAAGAGAAGAAAAACAGTACAGGATGGAAAAAATTCATACCTTTTATCGGTGGTAAAACTAAACTTACTAAAGAACCGGAATCGGTGAAAGAGCCCGTAAGTGAAGTGGATCGTAAATGCCCGCTATTACTTACGGAAACAAATATTAAAAAACATTTTACTCTGGCGAGTTGCTGCAATCCTATTCCCGGAGACGATGTATTGGGATATATGGATGAAAACAATCGCATCTTCATCCATAAACGTCAATGTCCTGTAGCTACCAAGCTGAAAAGCAGTTATGGAAACCGTATTCTAGCTGCTAAATGGCATACCCACAAGGATATGTTTTTTATGGCCAGCATCGAATTTAAGGGCATAGATTGTATAGGATTGTTGAATGAAATAACCCAAGTCATCTCCCGCCAGTTAAATGTGAACATTCACAAACTTGATATAGAAGTAAACGAAGGGATCTTTGAAGGGAAAGTACAACTTTTTGTACATGATGCTGATGATGTTAAAACAATTTGCAACGATTTACGAAAAATAAAGAATGTGCAAACTGTTACTCGCCTGAATTAAAAATGAAATATTATTTTATTTCTTTAAATCGGCTATTTATTAGAACTTATTTATCTTTCAAAATATATTTTCTGCCCATATAGAGACACAAACATCTTTAATCTCACCTCATATATTTTACATTCATTAAAGCTTTATTTGTTTTTATAAAGAAATGGATAAAATCCGAATATCAGGACAAGAAGGATCAATTAATAATAAAAAAATTCTTATCGATGCAGTATTTTGCATTTTTCAGTATCTTTAAAATAAAGCAAGGATTGAATCTAACTATTTATGCTCTGTTATGCCGCGATGGTTTCCTTTATGACTATTTGAGAGAAACTGTCGCGGTTTTTTATAATTGTTCCAATTCGTCACGCATTTTAACAAGTTCTTCACGCACAACTTTTAAGCGTTCAGTAAGTTCGAGAGTTAGATCAACATGTTTTCGATTATTTTTTAAAATATTACGAGCACCTTCTATTGTCATACCTTTTTCTTTTACCAGATGATAGACAATTCGGATATTCTCGACATCATTACGAGTGTATTGACGAATACCCCTACCTGTTTTTTTAGGAGATATAAAATTAAATTCTTTTTCCCAATACCGAAGTAAAGATTCAGCTACATGAAATTGTTGAGCTACCTCTCCGATAGAATAATATAATTTCAAATCCTTATTTGCATTATATGCCATAATCTACTTCGATATACGTTATTTTACAGTCACCCATACTATAAAATCGAAAGATTTTAAGTAATATTTTCGCAAAAATAATAAAACAAGCGTATCTTTGCAAAACTTTTCGATGGAAGTTAAAATTAAAGTACAAAATAATATGATGACAGCTAATGAAATCCGCGACTCATTTAAAAAATTTTTCGAGTCGAAAGGTCACCTGATCGTACCTTCGGCCCCTATGGTTATCAAAGACGATCCGACATTGATGTTCACTAATGCGGGAATGAATCAATTTAAAGATATTATTCTCGGAACACGCGAACCGAAATCAAGACGCGCTACCGATTCGCAAAAATGTCTTCGCGTAAGTGGTAAACATAATGATTTGGAAGAAGTAGGACACGATACATATCATCATACCATGTTCGAGATGCTAGGAAACTGGAGTTTCGGCGATTACTTTAAAGAAGAAGCAATCAATTTTGCATGGGAATATTTGGTAGATGTTCTTAAGTTAAACCCTAACGATCTCTACGCTACCGTCTTTGAAGGTGCAACGGAAGAAGGACTTCCCCGTGACAATGAAGCTGCCTCTATTTGGGCTAAGCATTTACCAAACGACCATATCATTAATGGTAACAAACATGATAATTTTTGGGAAATGGGTGAAACCGGACCGTGCGGACCGTGTTCCGAAATACACCTCGACTCCCGTACTCCGGAAGAAAAAATAAAAGTGCCTGGTTGGCAACTGGTTAATAAGGATGACCCTCAAGTCATTGAAATATGGAACATTGTATTTATGCAATATAACCGCAAAGCCGATTCTTCACTGGAACCTTTGCCTATGCATGTAATTGACACAGGTATGGGATTTGAACGTCTTGTCCGTGCATTACAAGGAAAACATTCGAATTACGATACAGACATATTTCAGCCTCTTATCAAAGAAATAGGGCGCTTGTCCGGTTATAGTTACGGTAATGACGAAAAAACGGATGTGGCAATGAGGGTGGTAGCCGATCATCTTCGGGCTGTAGCTTTTTCAATTGCTGACGGACAACTTCCGAGTAATGCAAAAGCAGGATATGTAATCCGTCGTATTTTACGTCGTGCAGTACGTTACGCATATACCTTTCTTGGACAAAGAGAAGCTTTCATATACAAATTACTTCCTATACTTATCCGCGAAATGGGCAATGCTTATCCGGAACTTGCCGCCCAGCAAGAACTTATCGGGCGTGTAATGAAAGAAGAAGAAGATTCTTTTTTGCGTACTCTGGAAAAAGGCATTGATATGCTCGCTGATGCTATGGAACTTTTAAAGAAAAAAGAAAAAAAAGAACTTGATGGTATTCAGGCTTTTCGTCTTTTCGATACATACGGATTTCCTCTTGATCTGACTGAACTTATCTGTCGTGAAAACGGGTTCACCGTAGACGAAAAACAGTTCAATAATGAAATGCAAAAACAAAAAGAGCGAGCCCGTAATGCTGCTGCCGTAGAGAATGGTGACTGGATAGAAGTGAAAAACGGAGAACAGCAATTTGTAGGCTATGACTACACGGAACACGAATGTCACATTCTGCGTTATCGCAAAGTAACACAAAAGAAAAATGTATTCTTTGAACTCGTATTGGATTATACCCCGTTTTATGGAGAAATGGGAGGACAAATAGGTGATACAGGGGTTATCTGCAACGAAAACGAGACAATTGATATCATAGATACCAAACGAGAAAACGGACTGTCCATACACATCATAAAAAAGCTACCTCAGGTCCCGGAGGCCGACTTTATGGCCTGCGTGGATACAGACAAACGAAATGCAAGTGCAGCCAATCATACGGCGACTCATTTGCTGGACTATGCACTGAAACAAGTTTTAGGTGATCATGTAGAGCAAAAAGGTTCTTATGTGTCATGGGATACGCTACGCTTTGATTTTTCTCATTTCCAAAAGGTAACGGACGAAGAAATTCGACAAGCAGAACGCATTGTAAACGACTTGATACGTCAAGATCTTCATTTGGAAGAACATCGTGACACTCCGATAGAAGAAGCCAAAAAGCTTGGTGCTATTGCACTTTTCGGAGAAAAATACGGAGATAAAGTCAGAGTTGTAAGATTTGGTCCCAGCATTGAATTCTGCGGTGGTATCCATACAACTTCTACCGGACGAATCGGAATGTTCAAAATAATATCTGAAAGTAGTGTAGCGGCCGGCATCCGACGTATTGAAGCTCTTACAGGCAAACAATGCGAAGAAAGTATGTATGATGTAGAAGATACTCTGAAAACAATTGCTTCATTGTTCAATAACGCAAAAGACCTAAAAGGAGTTATTGTCAAATACATTGAAGATCATGATTCGATGAAAAAGGAAATAGAGAAATTCCAACTACAAACAATAGAACGTATAAAAGAAAAGCTTTTAACCAAAATAGAAGAAATTAACGGAATAAAAGTAATACAGGCCATTCTTCCCATTGAAGCGACAGCAGCCAAAGATCTTGTATTTAAATTACGTGATTCTTTGCCTGAAAATCTTTTTGCCGTTATTGGAAGTACCGGAAATAACAAACCGTCATTAAGCGTCATGTTAAGCGACAATCTGATAAAAGAAAATAAATTGAACGCCGGAAACATTGTCCGTGAAGCGGCAAAACTCATTAAAGGAGGCGGAGGAGGTCAACCACATTTTGCTACAGCCGGAGGAAAAGATGTTGACGGACTTAATGAAGCTGTTAAGAAGGTTTTGGAACTGGCGAATCTCAAATAATTAATAATAAACAGTTTAATGTCTTTTTATTCGGGATACATTAAACTGTTTTTATTTTACTCATTTGAAAAATCACCTATTTGTTTATCAGACCAATTTACTAAATAGAGATTCTCTGTGGCACGGGTAAAAGCCGTATACAACCATCGAAAATAATCAGGACCAAGCATTTCCTCAGTCATATAGCCCTGATCCAAATAAACATGCTTCCATTGCCCTCCCTGTGCCTTATGGCATGTCACCGCATAAGCATACTTCACTTGCAGTGCATTATAATAGGGGTCTATTTTCATTTTTTTCATACGTTCGCGCTTTTGAGAAATATCAGCGTAATCCTCAAGGATTGTATTGAACAAACGGTCATTATCTTCTCTGGATAGAGCTGGAGACTCCGACTGTAAGGTATCTAAAAGTACTGTTGTATCCAATTCCAGATCATTATAATCGGGAAAAGACAATAGCACATCTGCAAAACGAAAACCATACATCTCACGAGTTCTTCGCACCCGACGAACTTCCGCTATATCTCCATTGGCAATAAATTCAAGTTCCTTACAATCTTTTGTCCAAAAATAATTATTCTTAACTATCATCAATAAATCACCACTTGAAAGTTCTTCCTCCCGAAAAAGAATAGAATTGCGAATTCCTCTATTATAAATATTTGCACGTTTATTGGATCGAGTCACAACAATAGTATTCTCCATCCCTACTTTACTATATGAATCAGTAAGAAATTCTATTAAATCTTCGCCATTAACAATATGTACATCGGAAAATCCAAGTTGGATTTGTGGTAATTTACAAAAATTCTCTTCATCCATCAACTGTCGTAGACGAGTTGCATTATAAAGAATTCCGGAGTCAATAGACTGACGAACAACTTGAGTTAATTGCTCCAATTGTACTCTCATTCCATATCCCTCTAAAATCTTTACATTCAAAGCCGGGCTTAGTATCTCATTCACAGGTGGAAGCTGAGCCGTGTCACCCAATAACATCAATCGACAATCATTACCGGAATAAACATATTGCACTAAGTCATCCAATAATCGACCTGATCCGAGTATACCGCCCAATCCTTCATTGGCTATCATAGAAGCTTCATCAACAATGAACAAAGTATGTTGATAAAGATTTTCGGCAAGTACGTAATTAGACATCTCATTAGAATAATTACGTTGACGAAAAATTTTTTTATGAATAGTATAAGCCGGATGCCCGGAATAAACAGAAAAAACTTTTGCCGCCCTTCCCGTCGGTGCCAGAAGTATTACTTTTTGCTTCAGTCTATCCAATGCATGAACTAAGGCTCCCACTAAAGAAGTTTTACCTGTCCCGGCAAAACCTTTCAATAAAAAAATCACCGACTTTTCTTGTGAAAAAAGAAAATCGGAAATGGAACAAATGCACCTTGTCTGCTCAAAAGTAGGCTCGAAATGAAAATATTCCTTAATTTGTTGTTCTAAATATTTATTTATCATTCAATAACAAGAAAAAAAGTTCTCTGAAATATCTTTTATTAAATATTATTCCTTATTTTTGCTGCACGAATATAAAACAAAAAAATATATTTTATTATGAAAAGATTAATTAATGTAATTTTAGCCCTTTGTGTTATAGGTCTCATCTACATCTGCTACGGATCAATCATGGCACCTATCAATTTTGGTAAAGTAAAGACGCTAAGAGAAAATGAAATTAAGGCTCGTCTTATAGACATCCGTAAGGCTGAAGTTGAGTTTGCTAAAAGAAATAAAGGCAAATATACTGCAAGTTTTGACACTTTAATTGATTTCGTAAAAACAGCAAAACTTCCATTTGTTCGAAAAGAAGGTGTCTTGACAGATGATCAACTTGATGCAGGTATGACAGAAGCCAAAGCCGTTAAATTAGGGTTGATTGTTCGTGATACTACTTGGATCGCGGTTAAAGATACAATTTTTGCAAAAGGATTCGATGCTGATTCTCTTTGTTATGTACCTTTTGGCAATGGAACTAAATTCGAATTGCAAACAAACGATAGTGAAAAAACAAAATCAGGAGCTCCAATCCATTTGTTTGAAGCCAGAACTCCGTTCAACGTTTATTTGGATGGTGTTAACAAACAGGAATTGATCAATTTAAACGATACTCAAAAGAAATTGAACAAATATCAAGGATTGAAAGTAGGTGATATTCAGAACCCGAATAACAACGCTGGTAACTGGGAATAATCTATGACTGAAAACATTGATTTGACAAATTCCGATCAATATATATTAACCATCCGTGTAAGTACGGATGGTTTTTCGTTTTCTTTCTACCATACGGTTGATAAGCACTTCTATCATCAAACTTATAAGGTAGATCCTTCAATTACTATTACAGCCAATCTTCGTAATATTTTCAAAGAAAATAAATTCGTTGAGAAAAAATATAAGAAGGTTATTGCTCTACTTGATAACACACCTACGACTCTTATACCTTTTGAACTTTTTGATGAAGAACAGATTAATTTAGAATATCAATATAACTTCCCTGAATTATCAAAACAAGTAGTATTATTTAATATTTTAAAAAGAACTCCGGTAGTAGTGCTTTTTTCAATAGAAAAAGCCACTTACCAATTACTAAACGAAACATTTGGAGACATCATTTATTACCCAACAACAACACCTTTCATTGAATATTGTGCAGGAAAAAATCAGCAAGAAGAGGATATAAAACTTTTCGTTAATACTCAACGAAAAAAAACTGATATTATTTGTCTTAATCGAAATAAGATTATCTTCGACAACACCTTTTTTTGCAATGACATAAATGACCAAATGTATTATATTCTTTGCGTTTGGAAACAAATGAATATGAATCAGGAGGATGACAATTTATATTTATATGGAAATAAAGATTTAAAAAATAAATTGAAAAAATATATCCAAGAGATCCATAGCATAGATATTTGTTCAGATTTTGGAGAGAATGAACTCACATTAGCACAAAATATTCCATTCGCAATAAAAACTCTTTACTTATGCGCGTTATAAGCGGATTATACAAACACAGGAAATTCAATATTCCGCGATCTTTTAAGGCTCGCCCCACTACAGATTTTGCCAAAGAAAATCTTTTCAATGTATTGGCAAGCAATTATTTTGATTTCGAAGAAAAGCTTTCAGCTCTTGACCTCTTTGCGGGAACAGGAAGTATTAGTCTGGAATTACTTTCACGCGGATGTAATAAAGTTGTAAGTATTGAAAAAGACACTCAACATTTTCGCTTTATACGTCAGATAATGCAAGAAATTGGAACTGACAAAAATGTTCTCATTCGTGGTGATGTATTCCAATACATTAATCATTGTCAAGAAAAATTTGATATTATCTTTGCTGATCCACCCTACGAGCTAAAAGAATTAGCAACTATACCTGATTTGATACTTGATCATAAGATGCTAAAAGAAAATGGCATTCTCATTTTAGAACACGGGAAAAATAACGATTTTAAAACTCATTCAAATTTTCTGGATCATCGAGCTTATGGAAGTGTTAATTTCTCCTTTTTCCGTTCTCAAACCAAATAATATTATAACAAAGGAGAAATAAGACGCACAAACGACTCTATATACCGTTGGTTGGTTGGTCTTTTCGACCATATTTTAGAAGTGATAAGCTTACTTGATTTCTGATCCGAAAGAAAAATCTCTTTCATCTTTATCGATGTTTGAACATCATAAATAAAAACATTTGCTTCAAAATTATTTTCAAAACTACGAAAATCCATATTCGTAGAACCTACCGTACAAAATATATCATCACTTACAACCATCTTAGCATGGAGAAATCCTTTTTGATAAAAATAAATCTTCACTCCTGCATCCATTACGTCTTTCAAATAAGATAATGTACCCCAATATGGCAACATCGTATCCGCCTTTTCGGGTAACATCAGACGAATATCTGTCCCCGACAAGGCCGCTGTCTGCAAAACGGAAAGCAAAGCATCTGTAGGTAGAAAATAAGGCGTCTGAATATAAACATATTCTTTTGCACGACTAATGACCTGCATATATCCCTGCATGATATCTTTCCATCTACCAGTAGGCTCGGAAGTAACTATCTGTGTAAGAACATTTCCAAAAGTTTGGATAGACGGAAAATATTTACTTCCTGAAATCAATGTTTGATCCACAAAATACCAGTCTCTTAAAAAGAGGGTTTGCAAACCATGAACCCCTCTTCCACGAATCAACACACTTGTATCTCTCCATACCGGGAATTTTCCTCCTGTTAAATAACGTTCAGCAATATTCATACCTCCGATCATTCCAATCTGTCCATCAATTACAACAACTTTTCTATGATTTCTATAATTTACTCTTCCCGTAAACAAGGGGAAACGTACCCGCATGAAACTTCGGACCTCAATACCGGCCGAACGCATTCCATCATAAAAAGAATTCTTTACTTTCCATGATCCTACATCATCATAAATTAGCCTTACCTCAACTCCCTGATGAACTTTATCAATTAAAGCGTCACGAAGAAGACGACCGACTGGATCATCTTCAAAAATATAATATTCCAAATGAATATGCTGTTTAGCACTTGCTATTTCCACTAAAAGAGCCTTAAGCATAGAATATCCATCAGTGTATATTTTCACATCATTTCCATCAAAAGGTAAAGACATATTGATATTTATCATCAAACGGATTAAAGAAGCATGGCTCGCAGGTAAATCCAAAGAAGGCTGAGCGACAAAAGCTCTCATCTCTTTTCGTTGAATAGCTGAAATCGTCCTTGAATTAATCAACTTAATCCGTCGTGTATTACGTCCAAAGAAAAAATAGACTACAAGCCCTATAAAAGGAAGAAGCAAAAGCACAACAACCCATGCCATCGTTTTCACAGGATTACGGTTATCAAGGACAACGATAACGATTGTTTCGCAAACTACCCACAAATAAAGAATTAACAAAGCAATCCACAAAAACTTACTTAAATAAAGATTCCAATCCAACATAAAAACAAAGATAAAAAAAATTCCCGAATCTATTTATGTCAACTCGGGAATTTTTCCTATAAAGCTATTTTTAATTATCAGAACATTGGAGGGCGACCACCACCTTGATGTCCACCAGGACCACCAAACCCAGGACCACCAAATCGGCCCCCTCTTGAACGCATTTTTTCACGAGCCTCTTTACTTCCAAAAATATTCAAACGATAAATAAAATGAAGCATACAATAACTACTAATAGAGTTATATTGAGTATCACTTCTCGCTGAAGCAGAAATACTTCTACTTAAAGTACTTTGCTGATGCAAAATATCATAGAATTGCAAACTAAGAGTCGCTGCATTCCCTTTCAAAAAATTCTGGGAAAACTGAGCATTCCAAATTAATTCGTTAGTATTCATAGAAGCTTCACTATAACCACGACGGCTACTATTGGTGAGATCTGTAGATAAAGTCATATTCCAAGGTAAAGTAACATTAGTACTTGCACCATAAGAAAATTGATAAGTATCCATATTATTTGCTTCTTGTAACAGATTACGTGAATGACTATAATCAAGCGAACCGTTTAAAGAAAATTCAACCCAATTAGTACGATATGTTGTTGTTAATCGTTCACTGACTCCTGATGTACGCGTTGTATTCTTTTGCTTATTCGTATCATCTTGTGCCAAATAAGCTACAGCATTTGTATAAGAACCATTAGTAAATGAATTAAGAGTAAGTTTCTTATCCTTTGTAACAGCCATATTAAGATTCACGATTCCGAAAGCATTCCAATTTCCATTAATATTCTCCGGTTTTATAGTTCTTCCTCCTGTTAATTCATTAGTATATTGAGTACTCGTAATACTATTTAAAGTGTTACTGAAGCTGAAATGTGTCATGATACCTCTTTGTTTTTCCGCATTGTAATCATTATAAAACAAGCGGAATGTATTTGAAAAAGATGGTTTTAATCCAGGATTTCCAACTCTGACATTCAATGGATCCGAGTCATCCGTTATAGGTAACAAATCTGTAATACTAGGTTGCGTACTACTTCCACGATACATTATACGCAATTGACTGATTTTAGAAAAACGATAACGAAAATCAAACATAGGAGTAATATTAGTTACATTGCGAGTCGTATCAATTTTATAAGCTCCCTGCTCGTAACTAGTTGTTGATTTTTGTGGTTGGAGAGATACTCCCACATTCATTAAATACTTAGGACGAACCACACGTAACGTTAATGAATAATCTTGATTGTAGTATCTATTTTCTGCAAATTTACTCAAATCCGTATCAAAATAATTTTGATAATCATTAGGTATATCAAAAAGATCCAATCCCATATCCTCCAAGAAAGAATAGGTCGACTTGTCACTCTTTTGATAAGAATAACTAAACTTATAACTGAATTGCAAGAACATTGCCCGTAATATAGGTTCGCTATAAGTTAATTGTACGCTGTAGTTCCAATTCCTTGTAGGTGTAACAATATAACGATTACGGTAATTGATTGAATCCGTTCCAGCTACATTCTGAATTTGATAATATTCTGTTTGAGCTATACTGGAAGATTTGGAATTACTTTTACTATAACCTCCCGTTGTACGAAGAGTTATATTACGTCCTTTACTATTCAACTTCCGGTTTATCTGTAATTCCATATTGGCTGAATAAGTTTTACTATTTGATTGCGAACGACTATCACTTCCATTTACCATTACCGAATCTGGAATTTCCTTATACATATTTAAAGGATCTGTCACATACAAATAAGGATCATTATTAAACATAAGCGATTGGTTTCCACTATAGCTATTTGATCTTGAATAACTTGCTGATGGACGCATAAGAATATCGGTTAGAGAATCAGGTTTCCATTCAATACGGAAATCTGCATTTACATTTTCTGACATTGACAAGGATTTGCTCAATGAATTACTATATGAATTACCTGTAGATCGGAAATTATCAGATGATGCCTTACTCAATACATCTCCATCTTTATGACTATATCTGACATTTCCTCCCAATTCTAATTTAGGAGAATCTATTGCAAAATTAATTCCACCCATTTTGCTTGCATTTAATCCATTTTGATTCCCCATTCGGAAGCCACCTCCACCACCTGGGAACCCATTATCATTAGTATTATTGGCTGATCCGATTGCCGAAACCTGTTGATTATCAGAAAAACGATTTACCATCAATTTACCTGAATAACGATCTTTACTTCCAGCTCCAATATCTGTATTTCCAAACCAACCCTGCTTCATACCCTTCTTTACTGTTAAATCCAAAACAGTTTCTTCCTCACCATCATCAATACCTGTAACCTTAGCCAAATCTGATTTTTTATCATATGCTTTGATTTTATCGATCATTTCAACGGGAAGATTCTTCATGGCTACTTTCGTATCAGTAGAAAAGAATTCTTTTCCATCTACCATAATTCTTTTTATTTCCTTCCCGTTAATTGTAATATTTCCACTATCGTCTACTTGTGCACCCGGGAGTTTTTTTACTAGCTCTTCCAATGCAGACCCTTCAGGAACACGATATGCACTACTGTTATATACGAATGTATCTTCCTTTACTTGGACTTGAGCAGCAGCAGCTGTTACAACGGCTTCCTTCATCATAATTGCATCCGATTTCATGATGATCTTTCCAATATTATAATTCGTTTTCCCTGATGAAAGAGTTAATGGAATGGACTTGGATGTATACCCTACAAATGAAACTTTCAGAGTATATTTCCCTGCTACTACTGCAGGCAATTGGAAATGCCCATTTTGCAAACTAGCAGCACCATTAATGTACTTCCCCTCAGCATTTAAAATCTGTACGGTAGCCTGCATAATTGGTGTTTTTCCATCTTCATCAAGAACAGTACCAGATACTGTTACTTTACGATTCTGTGCCTGCATCGAAATTATACCGAACAGGCAAGTAAGCATTATCAATGTTAACTTTCTCATATTATTTAAATCACTTTTTTTCAAAAATTACGCTATTAGGATACAAAAATACAAATAAGGTTTAATCGTTGTGAAAGCTTTTTATCTATTACTAGATTAAATAAAGGTTTTTATAGACAAAACCGAGAAAAATTCATACTTTTGCATGCAAATAAATAAAAACGTTAAAATTCATCTTTATGAAAGCGCAAGAAGTCCTATTTTCAGAACATCTTGAACACAGCCTCGAAAAAGCTATTACAAGTTGTTCACATGACAAAATTTTCATTCTTGTTGATACAACGACAGACCAACTTTGCATACCTTTAGTAAAGGATTTTAATTGTTTAAAAAATGCTATTGTAATTTCCATAGGAGCAACAGATACACATAAGAATTTGGAAACTTTAGTTTCCGTTTGGACCGCACTTAGCAATCAAGGAGCAAGCCGTCATTCCCTGTTTATTAATATCGGCGGAGGAATGATTACTGACTTAGGTGGTTTTGCCGCTTCTACTTTTAAAAGAGGTATACATTATATAAATATACCAACAACTCTGTTAGCTATGGTTGATGCTTCGGTTGGTGGAAAAACCGGAATCAATTTCAACGGATTAAAAAATGAAATAGGAGTTTTTAGCCCTGCACACACTGTCATCATAAATACTGAATTTTTGAAATCACTTGACACTAAAAATATCCGTTCAGGATTTGCCGAGATGTTGAAACACGGTCTTATCAGTAATATAGATCATTGGATAGATTTGATTAATTTTGATTTAAATAAAGTAGACTATAAAGGTTTACAACATTTAATAGAACATTCCATTAAAATAAAAGAAAAGATTGTTACGGAAGATCCCCACGAAAACGGCATTCGAAAAGCTCTTAATTTAGGACATACGATAGGACATGCTTTTGAAAGCTTGGCATTGGAAGAAAAAAGGCCTATTCTTCATGGTTATGCAGTAGCATATGGGATTGTTTGTGAATTATATGCTTCGTGCATAAAAATAGGATTTCCTAAAAATATCATGCAGCAAACCATTAACTTTATAAAAGAAAATTATGGGATATTTTTCTTTAATTGCAAAGAATACGATCGTCTATATGAATTCATGAAGCATGATAAAAAA
>CAZKSK010000013.1:0-18495 GCA_964555225.1 uncultured Bacteroides sp. | reverse complement strand
AGGGATTGCCAGTTCCTGCTGACATAATTACTATTTCTCCGTTTTCCATAGCTTCAATAGCTTTCCATTTATTATAAAAATCCCCAATAGGTTCCATTCGTATGGCAGTAAGCACACGTACTTTAACTCCTATAGCATTAAGAGCCGAACTGACTCCTAAGCTATTGATGACTGTTGCTAACATTCCCATTTGGTCACCTTTTACGCGATCGAATCCTTTAGAAGCGCCGCTAAGACCACGAAAAATGTTTCCTCCACCTATAACAATACCTATCTGAATACCCATATCATGAATTTCTTTTATTTGTAGAGCATATTCATTTAATCTTTTTTCGTCAATGCCATATTGTTTTTCTCCCATTAGGCTTTCGCCACTTAATTTTAAAAGAATTCTTCTATACTTTGCCATAGTTTATGATTTTTATTTTAATATAAAATTTACTTCTTTGAACGCATAATTTCTTATTTTGCCAGATTTATCTTTTAGAACTAATATTCCAGAGGGTTCTACTCGGACTATTTCAGCATAAAATATGCCATTCTTGTCTTGATAGGGGAAAATACCATTTTTCCTAAACAAAGCACAATTATATTGTTTTCTAATATTTTCAGTTGAACCTTCTTGAAGGTTCCTATAATAGATTTCAAATCTGTTTAATATTTTATTCAGAATAAGTCCTATAGATTCTTCTTTTTTTGTTATCTGTTTGAGAGAAACGGGATTGGGCGCATCGCTGATAAAAGTTTCCTGATTGATATTTACTCCTGCTCCTAAGATACATTGGGATATATTTTTTCCTAATAAATCATTTTCGATAAGAATGCCACATATTTTTTTTTCTTTCCAATAAATGTCATTCGGCCATTTGATAGATATATTTTTCGTAAATGGATCTAAAGTTTCTTTAATACTTAGAGAAATAATTTGAGAAAGGTAAAATTGCATGTTTGCAGGAAGAAATATTGGTCGGCAAAGAATGCTGAAAAGGAGATTCTTTTGTGGAGAACTTTCCCAGCAATTCCCCGTTTGACCTTTCCCGGAAATTTGAAAGTCGGCATTTGCGACAGTAAATTTCGAATCCGATAAATCATTTGTATGGTTACGCAGATAATCATTGGTTGAATCTATTTCATCAAGACCGATGACTTTCCAGTAGTCCGATAATATTAAATTTTTAATCATTATATTTTTATTACCAAATAGGTGGAAAAAAAGCCTCTTGAAAATGTTCTATTTTGAAAGGTGCTCTATTTCCCGTAAGAGTTATAACGTCAAATCTAACAGGCAAGTCAATACATTTTTTACGAATATATGCATCTGTTGATGATATAATTCTTCTGATTTTCAAATCTGTTACCGCATCTTCAGGATTTCCGTATATATTGTTTCTTCTGGTTTTAACTTCGATGACTATGAGTAAATTATCTTTTTGTGCTACAATATCTAATTCTTTTTTACCTGATCGCCAATTACGATCAAGTATTGTGTAACCTTTTTTAAGAAGATATTTTATGGTTTCATCTTCACCTTCTTTTCCCAATAGATTATGCAGTGCCATAAATTGTTTTTTGCAAAAATAATTGTTTTATGCTTTGTATTTCAATATTGTAGGATTAATTTTGCGACTAATTATGAATAAAGGTCGTAAAAAGCGGGTGAAAGTACTTTCTAATGAGCCGAAACGGCATCAGAGGATGGTCTGTTTAGTAAGTGAAGAGGAAGCTTATATTGTGGATTGTTATTTGAAGAAGTATAATATAACAAATAAAGGTCGTTGGATGCGGGAAACAATGCTTACTTTTATTCATAAAAACATGGAAGACGATTATCCTACTTTATTTGGCGAAAACGAAATGAGGAGATAATATATGATAGAAAATGATTTTTATATGAAACAGGCTTTGATTGAAGCCCATAAGGCTTTTGAGCAAGATGAAGTCCCAATTGGAGCTATAGTTGTTTGTAAAGATCGAATTATAGCGCGTGCATATAATTTGACCGAGACCCTTAATGATGTTACCGCTCATGCTGAAATGCAAGCCATTACTGCAGCAGCGAATACTATCGGCGGTAAATATTTAAATAATTGTACTTTGTATGTAACAGTAGAACCTTGTGCAATGTGTGCGGGTGCATTGGGATGGGCGCAATTAGGTAAGTTGGTTTTTGGTGCAGAAGATCCAAAACGCGGTTATCAGATTTTTGCACCATCTATTCTACATCCTAAAACTGAAGTTGTGAAAGGAATTCTTGCTGAAGAAGCTTCTTTATTGATGAAAAATTTTTTTCGAAAAAAAAGATGATTTTATTTTTTTTCTTCTTCGAAATCTACATATTCTCCTTCGTCTTTATCAAATATCTTTTTTTTGCCAGTCATATTTTGTGTAACTTCTTCATCCGAACTTTGTGAATTATTGTTATTTTGATTTTTATGAGAATATTTTCCTATTCCAAATAATCTGAATACACTATTTAGAACATAGAATCCGATCCCTACAACAATAAAGAATACGAATATAATAAAAAATAAAATACTACCTATAATACTCATTAGTTATATTATTTAATTGTTTGATAAGTAGATTGCAATAAACATGCCAGAAAATCCTTTTTTAACTTCTCTTTTGGGTAAAAACAGCTAATAATACATAAATGGTAATAATCGCCGCAAAGCTACTAATTCCTAAAGTCAATACCAAAGGGATGCATATTATTAAAAAAATGAATCGTATTTTATTATTTGTCCATTTGAGGTTCTTGAATTTTAGCGAGAACATAGGGATTTCTGCTATAAGTAACCACGATAATAGTAATATGAACCAAATCATAATGAAAATACTAAATTTATCAGAAACAATATAATCGTGTTCACCAACAATTAATGATCCCCAAAATAAGGCATTGGCTGGAGTCGGTAGTCCGATAAAATTACTGGTTTGCCTCGGATCAATATTGAATTTAGCTAATCTCAAAGCTGAAAAAACAGCAATAAGAAATGCAATAAAAGGTATATATTTAGATAGGCCCGAAAGAAATGTTGGATAATACATCTCTTTCATAACAGAAAAGATGATAAAAGAAGGAGCTAATCCAAAAGTTGTCATATCGGCTAAAGAATCTAATTCTTTCCCAATAGGAGATGGTGCTTTCAACAATCTTGCAGACATTCCGTCAAAGAAATCGAATACAGCACCTATAATGATAAATATAAAAGCCCATTCGTATTTACCTTGAAAAGCCATTGTACTAGCTACACAACCAGAAAACAAGTTGCAGCTTGTAAGTGTATTTGGAATACAACGTATAAAAATATTAGCCATTTTGTTTTAATTTGGCGATAACAGTTTCATTACCTGTTGTCTTTTGTCCCATGCAAACACAGACTTCAGAGTTTAAAGGTAGATAAACATCAACTCTGGAACCGAATTTGATAAATCCCATATGTTCATCTATGTAACAGTCTTCACCTTCTTCTGCGTAGGTGACAATTCTTCTGGCTACAGCTCCAGCTATTTGGCGGGCCATAATTTCTTTACCGTCTTCAGTTTCAATAATAACAGTCGAACGTTCATTTTCTATGCTGGCTTTTGGTAGATATGCTTTTCTGAAATTACCATTCTGGTGAGTTACTTTTTTTACTACACCATCTACAGGATACCAATTGGCATGTACGTTGATGAGACTCATGAATATAGAAATCATTAAGCGGCGATCATGAAAATATTCATTTTCTTCTACTTCTTCTATTACAACAATAGTCCCGTCAGCAGGTGCCACTACAATGTTTTTTGTTTCACCGTTGAATATTCGAATAGGACAATGAAAAAAATTTATAATAATACTGTAAACAGTAATACTGATGACCAGAAAAACATAAAAAGGTATATGACTCTCAAAAAATTTTGCTATACAAAAATTAAGGCCAATAAGTATTAACAAACTTAAGATAAGAAAGTTTGTACCTTCTCTATGTATTCGTATTTTCTTGAGTTTTTTTATTCGGTTCATTAGTCGTTTGGATAAACTTTTACGATGCAAAAATAGTTCTATTTTGTATATTACGCAAATAAAAAACGACAGAATTTGTTTATGAGATCAAAGTGACGTATCTTTAAACAGTTTTTCAAGGATTAAAAATATGCAAGATTTTGTTCATTTACACGTTCACACACAATATTCAATTCTCGATGGGCAAGCGAGTGTAAAACGCTTGGTTGATAAAGCTGTTGCTAATGGCATGAGAGGTATGGCCGTAACGGACCATGGTAATATGATGGGTATAAAAGAGTTTTTTAATTATGTAAATAAGATAAATAGTGGGACAAAAGATAAAATTGGGATTTTAGAAAAAAAAATTAAGACGATTTTAAATGGGGCGGAAAACAGCACCAATTCTGAAGCTGAAGTTTGTGAGGCTAAGGAAGAGATAGAAACGTTAAAGAAAAAATTATTTAAACCTATCTTCGGTTGTGAAATGTATGTTGCCCATCGACGCTTATTTAATAAGGATGGGAAGAGAGATAATAGTGGTTATCATTTGATTGTTCTAGCTAAAAATGAGAAAGGTTATCATAATTTAATAAAATTGGTATCAAAAGCTTGGACAGAAGGATTCTATTCCCGTCCGCGGACAGATAAGGTTGAGTTGGAAAAGTATCATGAGGGTTTAATTATTTGTTCTGCATGTTTGGGCGGAGAAGTTCCCCGATTAATCAGAGATGGAAATTTTGAAGAAGCTGAGAAAACCATTAAGTGGTATAAGAATCTTTTTGGAGAAGATTATTATCTTGAAATGCAAAGGCACAAAGCAAATGTTCCAAGAGCCAATCATGAAACATATGGTTTACAGTTGTCGGTGAATAAATATTTGATGGAGTATAGTAAGAAATTCGATGTAAAGCTGATTTGCACTAATGATGTTCACTTTGTTGATATGGAAAATGCCGAGGCGCATGACCGATTAATATGTTTGAGCACAGGTAAAGATTTAGATGACCCCCATCGAATGCTTTACACCAAACAGGAATGGTTTAAGACTAGAGAGGAAATGGAGGCATTGTTTGCTGATGTGCCCGAAGCATTGTCTAACACTTGCGATATTTGCGATAAGGTTGAATTTTATTCCATTGACCACGCTCCGATTATGCCAACTTTTGCTATACCTGAGAGTTTTGGTTCTGAAGAAGAATATAGAAAGAAATATACACAGGAGGATTTATTTAACGAATTTACACATGACGAAAATAATAATATAGTCATGAATCAGAAAGAGGCAGAAGCTAAAATAAAAAAATTAGGCGGATATGATAGGCTTTACCGTATAAAGCTGGAGGCTGATTATTTAGCTAAACTGACAATGGATGGTGCCAAAGTTAAATATGGAGATAAGTTGAATGATGAGATATTAGAGCGGTTGAAATTTGAACTTCATGTCATGAAAACAATGGGATTCCCAGGGTATTTCCTTATTGTACAAGATTTTATAAATGCGGCTCGAAATGAATTAAATGTTTCTGTTGGTCCGGGACGTGGCTCGGCTGCGGGTTCTGCAGTTGCATATTGTTTGGGAATTACTAAAATAGATCCTATTTCTTACGATTTACTGTTTGAACGTTTTTTAAATCCGGATCGTATTTCTCTTCCTGATATAGATGTAGACTTTGATGATGATGGTCGTGGCGAAGTACTTCGTTGGGTAACGAAAAAATATGGAGAAAAGAATGTTGCCCACATTATAACCTATGGAACTATGGCTACTAAACTTGCAATTAAGGATGTTGCTCGTGTGCAGAAATTGCCATTATCTATATCGGATCACCTTTGCAAAATTATTCCAGATAAGTTACCCGATAATAAAAAAATGAGTTTGCCCAATGCCATTTCCTGTGTCCCTGAATTACAGGAAGCTGCAGTTTCTCCTGATGAAAATCTGAGAGATACTTTAAAATATGCACAGATGCTGGAGGGAAACGTTAGGAATACGGGTGTGCATGCATGTGGTACTATTATTTGTCGTGATGATGTTTCTGATTGGGTACCAGTTAGTACAGCAAAAGATCCGGATACGGGTGAGGATATGCTTGTAACGGAATATGAAGGAAGCGTTATTGAGGATACAGGCTTAATAAAAATGGATTTTTTGGGTTTAAAAACTCTTTCAATTATTAAAGAAGCCGTCGAAAACATTCGTTTAAGTTTAGGTGAAAATTTGGATATAGATAATATAGATATTAATGATCCTGCGACATATAAATTGTATTGTGAAGGACGGACAATCGGAACATTTCAGTTTGAATCCGCCGGCATGCAAAAATATTTGCGTGAGCTTCAACCTTCAACTTTTGAAGATTTAATCGCTATGAATGCCTTATATCGCCCGGGACCAATGGATTATATTCCTGAATTTATAGATCGGAAGTTAGGACGTAAACCTATTGAATATGATATTCCTGTGATGGAAAAATATTTAAAAGATACTTATGGAATAACTGTTTATCAGGAACAAGTCATGCTCCTTTCTCGTTTATTGGCAAATTTTACACGCGGTGAGAGTGATACTCTTCGTAAAGCGATGGGAAAGAAGATGAAAGATAAGTTGGATCATCTTAGGCCTAAATTTATTGAGGGCGGGAAAAGCAATGGCTATGATCCGAATGCTTTGGAGAAAATATGGCAGGATTGGGAAAAATTTGCTTCTTATGCGTTTAATAAATCACATGCTACATGTTATTCGTGGGTAGCATATCAGACAGCATATTTAAAAGCTAATTATCCTCCCCAATATATGGCTGCGTGTATGAGTCGTAATATTTCTAATATTACTGAAATTACGAAATTAATGGATGAATGCAGAGCTATGGGAATTCAGACATTAGGACCGGACGTCAATGAAAGTATTTTGAAATTTTCTGTTAATTCAAAGGGGGATATTCGTTTTGGACTTGGTGCTATTAAGGGAGTTGGAGAAAATGCCGTACAGTCTATCGTTGAAGAAAGGCAAAAGAACGGTCCATACGAAGGTGTATTTGATTTTGTTCAACGTGTAAATTTGAGTGCCTGTAATAGGAAGACTATGGAAAGCTTAACTTTAAGCGGAGCTTTTGATAATTTTAAAGAATTAAGGCGAGAACAATATTTTGTTATGAATGACAAAGGAGAGGTCTTTATGGATTCTTTGTTAAGATATGGAGTCCGTTTCCAGCAAGATAAACAAGCTTCTCAAAATTCGTTGTTTGGAGAAGATAATCCGATAGAGATAGCAACACCAGAAATCCTTTCAGCAGAGTCATGGAGTAATTTGGAAAAATTGAACAAAGAACGAGATTTGGTTGGCATTTATCTTTCTGCGCATCCTCTTGATGAGTATACATTGGTTTTGGAAAAGATATGTAATACCCGGATGACCGATTTGGTAGATCGAAATTCTCTGATTAATAGAGAATTGGTTTTAGGCGGTATAGTGACTTCAATACGCGAAGGTCGTACTAAAAGAGATCTACCTTTTTGTGTAGCTAAGATTGAAGATTATTCTGGATCAGGAGAAATTCCCCTATTTGGGCAGGATTATGTTCAATGGGGTAATTACATGCATGAAGGTTTCTTTTTGCTTATAAAAGCTCGTTGTGTTCCACGTAAATATAATGAAGAGATCTTAGATATTCGTATTGAGTCCATTGATTTTCTTAATGAAGTAAAGGATTCATTGATTGAAAAATTTACCATTATAGTCCCATCTGAAATTTTTGATGAGAGCATGGTGGAAGATTTATCTTCAATAATATCGTTACATCCAGGGAAAACGGAATTGGATTTTATTATTAAGGATGTGTCTGAAAATATTCAAGTTGGTTTGACTTCTAAGAGAGGTGGTATTTCCGTCCAAAATGATTTGATTGCATTTTTAAAGGGTATTCCAGAGTTGGAATATAAAATTAATTAGTATTTTTGCATTAGTATAAATTTTAATTTTATTTGATATGGCTTTAGAAATTACGGATAATAACTATGAAGAGATTGCAGCTCAGGGAAAACCCATCGTATTGGATTTTTGGGCTGAATGGTGTGGACCATGTAAGAAGATTGGTCCGGACATTGCCGCATTGGCAGAGGAATATGCGGGAAAAGTTAATGTTGGAAAATGTAGTGTTGATGATAATGATGAATTAACAGCGAAATTCGGAATTCGGAATATTCCAACAGTATTATTTATTAAAGATGGACAAATTATTGATAAACAAGTAGGTGCTGCTTCTAAAGCAGTCTTGGAAGAGAAGATAAAAACTCTATTGTCTTAATATCTACATTTATGAATGACGAAGAAGATTTTTTTCAAGAAGCAGAAGATGACAGCAAGACTGTTGAGTTCATTAAGAATTATTTGCCTCAAGATTTAAAAGGAAAATTTTCGGATGAAGATTTGTTCTATATCCTCGATGTAATTGCTGATTATTATGTGACAAGTGGGGTTCTTGAAAAGCAACCTGATCAAGAGGGATTTGTTGATATTGATCAAGACGAAATCGTTAATTATATAATTAAAGTAGCTAAGAAAGATAAAATGGGAAACTTGAATTATAATGATATTCTGTTTATTGTAGAAGGGGAAATGGAATATGCGATTCAATCAGGTGAAGTGGAGTAATGGATTTAAAAGATTAAAAAAGCTCTATAGAATTATAATTCTATAGAGCTTTTTTATTATATAACAAGAAGTCTGCTCCCATCAATTTGTTCTGTTATAGTTACTTTTATTGTATCTGAGGGTAAAAGTTCTTCAATTAATTCAGGCCATTCGATAAAACAAACAGCACCACTATAAAAATAATCCTCATAACCCATATCGTAGACTTCTTCTAATTTTTTGATACGATAAAAGTCAAAATGATATATTAATTCACAGCTGTCTGTGCGATATTCATTAACGATAGCAAAAGTTGGTGACGTTATGATATCTTCTGTAACTCCCAGTGTTTTACAGATGGCTTTAATAAAAGTCGTTTTTCCTGCTCCCATTTTGCCGTAAAAAGCAAATACTGTATTGTTACCCATGCTTTTGACAAATTCACGGGCTCCTTCGTAAATGGAATCCAAAGAATTAATTTTAATTTCCATAAGTCGGTTTTTTATTCAATTTATTATATATAACTTTTCCTATTTTACAAATTGTATAAAGTAGGATAGAACAAAATATAATGGATGCTCCTGAAGGAACGTTCAATTGGTAGGAAGACCATAAGCCTCCTAAGCATCCAATAAATCCAATGCCCATTGACAACCAAATTACATTTTTAAAATTTCTAGTAAAAAGATTAGCTGTCATTTGTGGAATTGTTAATAGCGATATAGCCAAAACGATTCCAACCATTCTCAAACATGATACAATAGAGAGAGCTATAAGCATCATCAATCCGTATTCAATAATATTTACAGGAAGTTTCTGTGAACGGGCAAACTCTGTGTCAAATGCTACATAGATAATCGGATGGAGGAATAGAATAAATAAAAGACTTACAATAAAAGTTAATACTCCTAATAAGAGAATATCAGACATTGTAATAGTTAGAATATTTCCAAAAAGATAAGAAGATAAGTCTGGCACGAAACCTGGTGTAAGATAACTAAAGATAATACCGATAGCCATACCGAATGTCCAGAATACAGCGATGGCCGAATCTTCACGCATGTCGTTTCTTTTACTAAGCCATTGCACCCCAAATGCAGAGAAAATTGCAAATAATGCTGCTGAAAAAATAGGGTAGATACCGAAATATACGCCTAATCCTATACCGCCGAAAGAGGCATGTGTAATACCTCCGCTAATAAATACGAGTCGTCGCGTAACGATATAGGTGCCTATCATACCACATAAAATACTGGCAAGTAAGCTTCCTATCAAAGCATTTTGAAAAAAAGTATATTGTAATAAATCCATAATAAATTATTAGAGTCGTCTTTCACCAACGATTAAGAAAACTTCATCCTTTAATTGGTCTGGAAGTTCAACGTTACGTAGCTGGAGGCTTCTTATCCATCCTGCTACTTCAGTTTCTTTCATAGTGTATAGAACTTCTCTGAATTCTTCAGCATCTTTTTCTGTATACTTATCAGAAGAAAACCCTCTGAATCTGTCTAGTTCTTCATCATTATAGTATTCAATTTTTTTACTTACAGCAGCAAGTAAGCTTTCTTTTTCACAGATTTCATGCTGACCGCAACATTCCATATCTTGTATCTTTTTTATGTCAGGAATGTTTTCTAATTCGCCTTTCTCAATTTTCTTTTTGATGCTTCGATTATTGAAAATTCCACCAATTAATGCTATTACTGCTACAAGAATTAATCCTATTAGTATAATAAATACAATGTTCATTTTTTTTATTTTAATTCAAAACCTACAGATTTTAAGTCGTCCCAATAATGTGGATATGATTTTCTTACAACTTGAGGCTCATTAATGATGATTTGAGGTAAACGCAGAGCAACCGGCGCAAATGCCATAGCCATGCGATGGTCTTCATAAGTATCAATTATAGGATATGCCTGTTTTTCACAATATTCTTCATTCCAGATTAAAGTAGAATTTTCCTTTTCTGTAAGGACATAACCAAGTTTTGTACATTCTTTGATAAGAGCTTGTATGCGATCCGTTTCTTTTACTTTTAAACTTTGTAATCCGGAAAAGCGAAATGGAATACCCATCATTATGCAAGTTACTACAAATGTTTGAGCTAAATCAGGTTCGTTAATGAAATCGTAAGATAATTGTGGAACAGCATCATCTTCTGTTTTATGTAAAGTAACATATGGTACGCCATCTTCTATACTGTATTCAGTTATAACACCTAATTTTTGGAATAGTTTAGCTACAATACAATCTCCTTGATAACTTTCTCGAAATAAATCGGGCATTTTGACTGTTAAATCTTTTTGCCGGCTTAGAGCTACAATTTCATACCAATAAGAAGCTGCGCTCCAGTCGTTTTCTATTCGGATGGGTTTAGGTACATAAGGTTGGGGTAGAATACGAATTTTATCACATTTTGTCCAACAAGCTTTAGCACCGAAATCATTCATGATTTTTAGAGTGAGATTTATATACGGACGTGAAATGATTTGTCCTGTTAAGTTAATATTCAAACCATTTTTTAGCATTGGGCCAATCATTAACACTGCTGAAATAAATTGAGAACTAATATTACCACATAAGGTTAAGTCTTTACTTGATAAAACTTCTCCTTTAATATGTAGCGGCGGGAATCCTTCTTCTTCTGTATATTCTATTTGAGCTCCTAATATCCTTAAAGCATCTACCAATATTTTTATCGGACGATGTTTCATTCGTTCTGTTCCTGTAATGGTTTTGTCGCCTTGCATAATAGAATAATAAGCTGTAAGAAAACGCATAGCAGTACCTGCAGCCTTAATGTCAATAGTTTCTTTATTATCATTTAGTGCATGAACCATTACCTGAGTGTCGTCACAATCCGAAAGATTTTCGGGTGAGAAACGACTTTTAGATAATGCATGGATGATAAGTACCCTATTGCTGATGCTTTTAGATGCTGGAATTTTTAATATCCCGCTCTTAATTATTGAAGCTTTTATAATTGTCTGCATATCAATTTTTAAACGCTATTGGGTTGCAAAAATAACAAATAATCTGTTACAAATCTCTATTTTTTGATAAAAAAGAGAATAGAAAAACAAAAAGAAAAATTTGTATATTACAAAGAGAAGGCTTAACTTTGCCGGTCGAAAGTTAAAATAAAGATTTTCGGGGTGTAGCTCAGCCCGGTTTAGAGTACGCGTCTGGGGGGCGTGTGGTCGCTGGTTCGAATCCAGTCACCCCGACAAGCCGTAATTGATTAATAGTCAGTTATGGCTTTTTCTTTTTCTTATTTTGATCATTGATAGAATAACCTTATCTTTGTAAAGGTTAATTTTAAATTATAAGCATGAGGATATTAAAAGTCATTTATACTTTCTTGTTCCTGTCATTTTGTGCAAATATTATGGGGGCATATTCTGTTGATTTACCGAAACGGGAATTTGAATGTGTTAATGAAAATGAATTGTTTCATACTTTTTTTCAAGACGATGTAGGTTTTATTTGGGCAGGTACAGCACATTCTCTTTATCGCTATGATGGAAAGCGATTTTGTCCAGTCCATTTATCTTCTAATCTTAAAAATAGAACTATTATAGTTTATCAGTTATTAAAATCTGAAAAAGGAATTTATTATATTGCCACAAATAAAGGGCTTGGCCATTTTGATATTTCAACTCATCGAATGGAGTTAATCAAAGTATCAGCTAATATTGATGTTCGTAGGATAGTGGAAAATGAAGATGGAGATCTTTTATTAGGGACAATGACTGGACTATATCTTTATTATATTCAAAAGAATACTTTGATAAGTTTAAAAAATTTCCCAAATTCTCCTATTAATGATATTGTTCACAAATCGGGTTCCGTATATTGGACTGGAAATAGTAGTGGTATATATGAAATAGATTCTAGAAAGTTGACAGTTAAATTTATTCATATTAAAGGTGTTGATGGTACTTTTGCAACAACTATCAAAAAAGATATGAGACGACATATTCTTTGGTTGGGTACAGAAAATGGATTATTCGGCTATGATTGGATTACAGGAAAGGCTTTCTCTATCCAGCAAATGCAACATAATACAGTGTCTTCTTTGTTATTACCAGATGCTGGAAAGAATATATGGTTAGGTACTGATAATGGATTATATATTTATGATCCGGAAAAGAAAAATTTACAGCATTATGTACATAATACTCATGAGTTAGGGAGTTTAATAAATAATGTTGTTGATTATCTTTTTGAAGACCGTGATGGTAATATATGGATTGGAACAAATTGTGGGGCTTCTGTATTTTATGTACATAATCCTTTTAAAACTTATCTTTGGGAGGATCTTGTCCTTTCTGATGAAGGTAATAGAGTTCAATGTATTTATCAGGATTCAAAGGGTAATTATTGGTGTGGTGGTACGAATGGATTAGGAAGATATAATCTTGAAAAAGGCATACACCAATGGTATAGAATGAATAGCACACAATATAATATAGTAAATAATCGGGTGCATCAACTTTTTGAGGACAAGGAAGGTTCATTATGGCTTTCAACCGATGGTGGAATTCATCGGTTTGATTATGAAAAGAATCGATTTTATCATTATCATATTATTGATTCTTTGAAAAAATATGATGCTAATTGGGTTTATGGTATTTTTGATGATAAAAAAGGAAATTTATGGATTGCTTCATATTTAAAAGGATTATTTGCAGTCAATAAATCGAATATAAAAAAACAAGATGGTGGTCTTTATATTGCTGAGAAACATTTATGCCAAAGAAATGGAGGATTGTTAAGTGATAAAGTCTGTTATGCAACAATAGATCGTTATCAAAACATATGGGCATCTACAAATCAGAATGGCGTACATTGGATTAATGGAAAGACGGGACAAATAGTTTTCTACTCAGAACAAACTCCTGGACATCGGTTGGGTGATAATAATGTGAATTGTATTATTGCTGACAAAAAAGGTTATGTCTGGGTGGCAGAAGAGTCTGGAATAGATCGAATTGATATTAAAACAGGTAAGATTAAAGCCATAATAAATCCTTTAATAAATAATCGAAGAATAGATTCTTTAGTAGATTTAGGTGAATGGTTGGGTATAGTATCGGGAGAAAAATTCTTTCTTTTCAATAAAGATAGTGAAAATTTATTGAAAATTAATCTTGATGGGAAACGATATACTTGTGCTAGTTTAGATCGTACAGGAAAAATGGTGCTACTTGGTGGAGTCGATCAGATATTGGAATTGGAATGGCGGAATTTTTTGGAAAGAAAAAATGATAATGCAAATTTATTATTAGCTTCTTTGAAAGTGATGAATCAGGATGTACAGGTAGGAGAAATTTATCAAAATAGAAGAGTTTTGGGTAAAGATCTCAATTTAACTAAACGTATTGACTTGGATTACAATATGAATGGGTTTGATATAATGGTATGTGAAAATAAAATAAGAAAGATCAGTAATAGACATTATTGTTATCGCTTGAAAGGATTAAATGATGTATGGACAGAATTGGAAAATACTCCATCTAATTTATCTTTTTATAATTTGCAACCAGGTAAATATTTTTTGCAATTGAAAGAAGGTAATTCCCAAGAACCGTTTCATGAATTAGAAGTTGTTATACATGCACCTTGGTATGCAACAAATTTAGCAAAAATAATATATATATTGATAGTACTTCTTTGGGTTGGTTATTTATTACGCGAATATCAAATTAGAAATCGTTTGAAAATTGAGAATATGAAAAAAGAGAAAACATTAGAACTCTCAAAAATGAAAATGGAATTTCTGACAAATATATCTCATGAATTAAAAACACCTTTGAGCTTGATTATGGGTCCTTTGGGTGATATCATTCCTGATGTTAAGAATGGAGATCAAAAAAAGAAAGTACAGATTGCTTATAATAATTCTATTAAATTAAATAATTTGGTGCATCAAATATTGGACTATAAAGAAGCTTCTGATCATTCAGATGAGCTTCATAAAATACCTCTTGAATTGATTGAATTTGTTAATAGTATTGTTTTAGGGTTGAAAGATGCTTTTGATGCTAAACAAATAAAGCTGAATTTTGAAACTCATGATTCTAGACTTTATGTAGAAGCAGATGCAGTGAAAATGGAATCTGTATTTACAAATATTCTTTCTAATGCATTAAAGTATTCTTTGCCAGGAGATTCAGTCAATATATATATTACTTCTGAAAATAAAATGGTAATTGTTCAAATTACAGATATTGGTGTAGGAATACCTAAACAAGATTTGTCACATGTATTTACTCGTTTTTATCAGTCAGAACAAAATCGTCGATATAATAATGAAGGCTCTGGCATTGGATTATCTTTGGTTAAACGTTTCGTAGAACTACATGGTGGAAAAGTGGAACTTGCATCAGAAGAAGGTAAGGGTACTACCGTATCTGTATGGTTACCTTTATCAGAGCAGAATTTAGAAAAATTGACAGATTTGCAACAAGAAACAAATTCTTCGAAAAGAATGATTTTAATTGTTGAAGATAATGAAGCTATTGCCGGTTATATCTGTTCTTCATTTAAAGACTATTTTTGTTTGGTTGCTCACAACGGCCGTTATGGATTGGATTTAGCTCAGAAAAATCATCCGGAGCTTATTATTGCGGATATTATGATGCCTGTAATGGATGGTTTGGATTTATTAAAAGCTTTGAAAAAAAATGTAGAAACGGCCCTCATTCCTGTTATCATGTTAACAGCAAAAGATAATTTTCAAACGGAGTCACAAGCACTATCATTAGGCGCTGATATTTTTATAAGTAAACCGTTTGATATAGAATTGTTAAAATTAAGAGTAGAAAAGATTATTTATTCCAAACAGCGAATGGCATCGAAACTAAGACAAAAGGATTTGATGCAATCTGTTGGAATGACTTTATCCGTAGTGGAATCTCAAAATGAAAAGTTTTTAAATGAAATTAATCAGATTATTGAAAAACAATTGGAGAATACAGAATTAAATGTACAAAAACTTGCTGAAATTTCAGGATTTAGTTCTAAACAAATATATCGTAAACTTAAAGAACTCACAGGACATACAGCTGTAGATTATATTAAATCCATACGTTTAAAAAAAGCCGCTTTTCTATTATCACAACGTAAGTTTACTGTATCGGAGGTGATGTATATGGTAGGTTTTAGTAATTCTTCTTATTTTTCTAAATGTTTTGCTGAGATGTATGGGAAAACGCCTAAACAATATATGTCGTAGAGCATAAATAGTTTTTATTGTCTGATTTGTTTCTTTTTTTGTTCAATTTATAGCTCCTTATGTCTAAAAAATGGTAGTATTGTTTCATTATCGATGTCCAATTTATTTTATGTTTTTTTACTTTTGTCAGTGAAAGTTTAATTACTTAATTTAATGTTATGGAAAGACAAATGAAGCTATGTACGGGTTCGAGTCATGGGACGAATCTATTACAAAAATTAACCCCTACTTCCATGAAAACTTGTATGTTATTTCTTTTTACCTTATTGTGTATTTCATCTGCTTATGCACAGAAAAAGGTTTCAGGAACGGTAACAGATGTCTCCGGAGAGGCAGTTATCGGAGCAAGTGTTGTAGTAAAAGGAACTACTAATGGAATAATTACCGATCTAGATGGTAAGTTTGAGTTGACTAATGTTCCTAATAATGGAATACTCACTATTAGCTATGTTGGTTATTTAACTCAGGAAATTAATGCAACTGGTAAAAATTTCTTTAAGGTGGTATTAAAGGAAGATACTAAAACATTGGATGAAGTCGTTGTTGTAGGATATGGTGTGCAGAAGAAATCTGATGTTACGGGTTCTATGGTAAGTGTTGGAGAAAAAGAATTGAAGTCTCGTCCAGTTTCAAATGCATTTGAGGCGTTACAAGGACATGCTGCCGGAGTTGATATTCGTACAAGTGATCGTCCTGGAGAAATGGGAGATGTGTATATTCGTGGTATTCGTTCTCTAAATGCATCCAGTACCCCTTTATATGTTGTTGATGGTGTACCATTAACGGGAACAGTTGGTAAAACACCGGAAGAAAGTCTTGATGGGGTTGCTCCTAGAAGTGGTGTATTGGAATCTTTGAATCCTTCTGATATTGAATCTGTTGAAGTTTTAAAGGATGCATCGGCAACTGCTATTTATGGTTCTCGTGGAGCTAATGGTGTTATTTTGATTACGACGAAAAAAGGAAAAGAAGGAAAAATAACGTTAAACTATAGCGGATCTCTTACTGTCGAGAATTTAAAAGATCGTACGACTTGGATGTCGGCAGGTGATTATTTGACATGGCGCCGTTGGGCTTATTATTATAAGGATCCAACGATTTATCCAAGAGGTGACCAACCTACTCAAGCTAATGATAAACAAATATTTAATGGTGATAATGATGTTTATGCCTGGGCTAATATTATGAAAGGTTGGGCTAGTGGTACATGGGATGGTTCAAAAGTCTCTACAACTGATTGGGGTAAATTTGTAACTCAAACTGGAATTACTACGGAACATACTATTAGTGGTTCCGGTGGAAATGAGAAAAGTCAATCATATGTATCTTTTGGTTGGTTAGATAATAAAGGTACTATCAAAGGACAGGATTATAATCGATATACGACTAAAATTAGTAATAATTTAAAACTAACTCCTTGGCTAACATTAAGCGGAAGTATTAATGCTACTTATAGTATACAGAATTATGGTATGTCCAATGATGCTGGAACAACATCGGGTCCCAGAAGTGCTTATGCTGCGGCAATGATCAATTTACCTTATGCTGTGCCTTTTGATGATGATGGTAATCGTATTGAATACCCTGGAGCTGATTCTAAAATTAAAACGGTTGTAGATGAATGGAAATATTCGAAAGATGAACGTAAGGTTTTTCGTGCTTTAGGTAGTTTCTATGCTCAATTAGATTTTGGAAAGATATGGAAACCTTTAGAAGGACTTTCTTATAAAGTTAATTTTGGGCCAGACATTCGTTCTTATCGTCGTGGGTTATTTAATGATGCAGAGAGTGTTAATCGTGAGGGCGTTAATTTTGCATCTCTTACAAAAAGTACAGATTTTTCATGGACATTGGATAACTTGGTCTATTATAATAAGACGGTTGGTAAACATGATTTTGGTTTTACTTTTTTACAAACCGCAACGAAATATAATTACGAATCAAGTTTTATGTCTGCAGAAGGTATTCCTTTGGCCGAATCTTTATGGAATGCACTAAATACTACAAATATAAGTTCTTTAACGGATTGGGATTCTTCTTTGACAGAAAAGCAAATGCTCTCATATATGGCTCGTATGAATTACACGTATAACGGACGTTATATGTTGACGGCTTCAGTTCGTCGTGATGGCGCTTCTCAATTGGCCGTAGGTCATAAGTGGTCTACATTCCCTTCTGTTGCCTTAGGTTGGAGAATTGATCAAGAGAATTTTATGAAAGATATTACTTGGATTAGCCAAATGAAATTGCGTTTGGGCTATGGTGTTACTGGTAACTCTGCTATAGATCCTTATCAGACTAAAGGTTCAATTGTTAGTTTGTTTTATCCATTTGGCAGTACGGCAACTTCTGGTTATGTAGGTTATGAATCACAATTATCTAATGGCTCCGTTACATTGGCCAATCAAAATCTTGGTTGGGAAAAGACAAAACAGTTTAATATTGGTGTTGATTATGGATTTTTTAATGGTCGTATTAGCGGTATTTTAGATGTATATACATCACGTACTACTGATTTGTTGATGTTACAGAACATTCCGTCACTGACTGGTTATGCTACTACATATAATAACATAGGCGAAACTAAAAATTTTGGTGTTGATGTAACATTGAACTTGGTTCCGGTTAAGA
>CAZKSK010000012.1:17604-18758 GCA_964555225.1 uncultured Bacteroides sp. | reverse complement strand
ATTGAAAAAGATACTTTTTCCTATGGGATTGGCATTCCCGAATAATCGACGGGCACATTGTTCGGTAATAACAGCTTTGCCCGGTGCATTAAGAACTTCATGGGGATTACCTTGCAGGAGTTGAAAATCGAAAATGTCATAAAAAGTAGAATCGACAAGCAGATAATTCAGATTGATATTTTCACCGACCGGATTTTTAAAGATTGAGTTCCTTGCATATACGGCACATGTTTTTTCTATTTCGGGATATCGGCTTTGCAGTTTAGATTGAATGCACCAATGGCTACCTGTCAGATTCTCATTTTGCATGGTAAAGCCGAGAGCATAGATACGATCAGCTTTTGTGTGCTGTTTATCTACACTGAATTCCTCGAAAGCATAAACTCCAATAAGGATAACAAACATTAGGCTTACTGAGAGTCCGAATACATCAATAGCCGTATAAGCTTTATTTCTACTCAAAAACTTGAAGTAAGATTTGAAATTAAACAGGTTATTCATATTGTATTTTTTTTATTTTTTTATTGCAATACAAGAATGGTATTGTCTTTATAGGCTTCATATCCGCTTACAATAACTTGTTCGCCGGGTTCAAGTCCTTCCAGAACTTCGTAATATTCAGGATTTTGTCTTCCAATACGTATGTTACGGCGATAAGCCTTCTTTCCACTTTTATCAAGAACAAAGATCCAATTACCTCCTGTTACTTGGAAGAAAGTGCCTTTAGGGATGATAACAGCTTGACCGGATTGCCCAAGTTGTAAATTGATATAATATGTTTGACCATTTCTTATATTGTCGGGTCGTTTTCCGGTAAATACGAAGTCCGTACGAAACTTACCTTCACGTACATCCGGATAAACCTTACGGACTTTTAATCCGAATTGTTTATCTCCACGTTCGAACGTAGCACTTAATCCTTGACGTACACGGTCAATGTAATGTTCGTCAATGCTGGCTTGTACCTTGTAATCACTCAAATCATTTATTTGACCGATTTTCTGACCGGATGAAATATTTTGCCCTAATTCTATGTCGAGTAAACCGACTTCGCCATCAATAGCACTACGAATATTTAAATTTTCCTTACGAGCGCGGATGAGCAAAACATTTTTACGCATATTGTCCAGATTTTCTGACATCTGGTCTACTTG
>CAZKSK010000012.1:0-17504 GCA_964555225.1 uncultured Bacteroides sp. | reverse complement strand
TGTGTATTCCGAAGTAGATTTTGTTTTTCTGCTAATTCTGCTTCTGCATTGAGAATTTGTAGATCAAGATTAGAATTACTCAGACGAACAATGATATCGCCTTTGTTTACATGAGTTCCTTCTTCCACTACTTTCTCCATTACGACGCCTCCTTCTTCAGGACTAATTTGTACAATACTGATAGGTTGTACTTGTCCGTCCACACGAACAAAATCATTAAATTGTCCTTTTTTTACTTCTTCAATACTGAGGCCACGTTTTTCGACTTTTAAAGTATTATTGAAATTACCTGTTGCTAACCAAATCAGAAGGGCTATAATTATTGCTCCGCCAATGATATAAGGCCGGTATTTACGTGGAATCCTTCCTTTTTTCTTTTCAATTTGTATATCCATTGTTCTTTATTTATTATCAGTGATTAATGTATTTCCTTTATAATAAGCAACCAGACGATTCTTTAATACATATAACATTTGTTTTTGGAGTAGAGTAACTCGTGACTGTAACAGTGTATTGGCACTGGTTTGTAAGTCGATGGCATTCATCATACCCTCTTCAAACTTACGAAGAGTAACATGATAGGCCCACGTATCAGCATCGACCTTATCAATCATTTGTATGATTTCTTTGGCATAGCCGTCACGATCCATAACAACCTGTTCGATATCATCATGTAGTTTTCGCATGGTCTCTTCCTTTTCTACTATAGCCGAACGCATATTATTTCGTGCTTTTCTCATGTCGTTCATTCTTTTTAAATTGTCAAAAAGAGGAATACTTAATGTTGCAGACACATATTCGCCACGATTGTTTTTGAATTGATTGTTAAAGGAAGGTGTAGTGTCGCTGGAAAGATTACGATAATAATCTGTAGCGACACCTGCCGACAGAGAGAGGGTCGGCAATAACTTTCCTTTACTAATACTATATTGTAATTGATAATTTTTTACATTTAATGCAGCAGAGCGAGCTGTAGGGTTATATACGGATGCATATGCATAGATGTCGGTGGCATTTTCGAAATGAGATTCTGGTGTTTGTTGTTGTAGCAAGGTATCAATTGACAAAGAATCGGTGAGAGGTAAATTCATCGAAGATTTAAGTTTTAATATTGCTGTGAGATAAAGATTTTGTTGATGTGTAAAATTATAATTGTCCTGAGCAACTTGAGCTTTTATTTGAGCAACGTCCGGTTTTCCTTTAATACCCAGTTCTTCTTGTTTTTGTGTCTTGTAAAGAGTCTTTTGGCTCTCTTGGAGTTTGTCAGAACAGTAGCTCAAGCATCCTTTACAATAGACAGCATCTACATATGTTTGCATGACTTCTATTACCTTATCATCTTTAGCCTTTTGCAAGTCGCTCATTCCTATTTGTCTGTTCACCTTTGCCTGTTTCCACTGATTAATGGTTTGTCCTCCGTCGAACAAATAGATAGAAGCGTATATACCGTAAGAATTATTAAAGGTCGTTACATTGTTGTATGTATTAGTTTCCGGATCGATACTACGACCCCAGTTATACTGACCGTCGATTGTTGCACTTAAGGTAGGTAAAAAAGCCGCTGTGGCGGTTTGTAAATTAGCTTCTGCTGTAGAAAGCGTGTATTTTTGTTTTTTTACAGTTGTACTGTGTTCCAATGCATATCGCATACAGTCATCCATAGTCCAAATGGGAGATTGTTCTTGTGCAGAAGCAGCAAGCGTTATCGTTTCGACGAATAATGTTATGGTTAATAATCTTTTCATAAAAATAAAATGTTTCTGTAATATTTATTGCAACTCTCGTGCCAATAAATATAAATCGCTGATAAATAATATGTTGTGAAATATTATAAAACGGGACATTGTCTAAAATTTGGACGTTAGTGCCTAAAATATAGACATCAGCAAAGGGAAAAGAAAGTATGTCTAAAAAATAGACAGATCCTAGGAAATGAAGGAAATAACTTTTATTTTTGCGATAAAAGTTATTTTGTATGATACAGAAGAAACAAGGAACCTTGTTGGTCGTAGATGATAACCGAAGCATTTTGACAGCTGTGCGAATGCTTTTGGAAAATATTTTTAAAGAAATTGTGACTTTAAGTAGCCCGAACCAGATTTTATCGACTTTACGCGAAAAAAATGTGGATGTAGTGTTACTTGATATGAATTTTAGCAGTGGGATCAATAGTGGAAATGAGGGCTTATTCTGGCTTCATGAAATTAAAAAAAATTATTCAAATATACAAGTCGTTCTTTTCACGGCTTATGCTGATATTGATTTAGCGGTAAATGGAATAAAAGAAGGTGCAACGGATTTTGTGGTAAAGCCGTGGAATAATGCCAAATTGGTGGAAACGCTTCAATCTGCTTTTAGCCAACAGCTGCGTTCAACTCAAAAACAGAAAAATGATTCTGGAGAAAGTAAATCCCAGATGTTTTGGGGGAAAAGTACTTCTATGCAGCAACTTCGCATTCTGATAGAAAAAGTTGCTTTAACAGACGCTAATATTTTGATAACGGGTGAAAACGGCACCGGAAAGGAAATGCTTGCAAAGGAAATTCATCGGTTATCTCCTCGTCACGGGAGACCGATGATTCCGGTCGATATGGGTGCAATTACGGAAACTTTATTTGAGAGTGAGTTATTTGGTCATGTAAAGGGGGCTTTTACCGATGCTCATATCGATCATATGGGGAAGTTTGAAATAGCGGATAAGGGAACACTTTTTTTAGATGAAATCGGAAATCTTTCTTATCATCTTCAAGCTAAACTTCTTACGGCTTTGCAAAGTCGCAGTATTGTAAGAGTAGGGAGTAACAAATCTATTCCTATTGATATTCGGTTGATTTGTGCTACTAATCGTGATCTTCAAGTAATGGTAGACAAAGAACAGTTTAGGGAAGATTTATTATATCGTATTAATACAATCCATGTTGAACTTCCGGCATTGCGTAAGAGAAAAGAAGATATAATACCATTAACCGAGCTCTTTTTAACTAAATATGCAGATGTTTATGGAAAGCCAGATTTCACACTTCGTCCGGATGCACAAGAAAAATTGAGAGAACAGCCTTGGATGGGTAATATTCGTGAACTTGAACATGTGGTAGAGAAAACGGTCATTATGTGTGAAAACCGTTTGCTTTCAGCAGATGATTTTGACTGTCCTCGTCTTAAACAGGCAACTCCATTTGAGGAAATTACTACCTTGGAAGAAATGGAATGCAATCTTATCAAGTCTACTATAGAAAAATATGAGGGAAACCTTTCTATGGTAGCAAGCCAGTTAGGCATTTCACGTCAGACTTTATACAACAAGATTAAACGCTATGGATTATGATTATGTTTCCGAAAATCCGATCTTTTCATATACTGTTTCTTTTATCGGTATGGGCACTGTTTACGGCACTGATTGTTCTGTTGTGTTTCTTGAATAGATGGGAGATTGCTTTACTTTGTTTTTTTTGTTGGCTTTATCTTTTTTATATACTTTATAAAGCCTATCGCAAGAATATGGATAAAGTAATTTTTATGTTCGATGCTATAGATAATGCCGATTATGCTTTCAAGTATGCTACTGAAAATTGTTCTACTGATGATAAGTTGGTTAATGAATCTTTAAATCGCATTACACAAATACTTTTTAAAGCCCGTGAAGAGGCTCAGCAACGAGAAAAATATTACGAATTGATTATTAATTCTGTCAATACGGGAATCGTTGTCATTGATGAAAAAGGTAATATTTTCCAGACGAATCATGAGGCTCTCCGATTATTAGGGCTTGGGGTATTAACTCATGTCAGTCAATTAGTTAAAGTGAGCGAGTCCGTCCATAAATTGTTTCAGATTATACATCCAGGGGAAAAACATCAGATAAGTTTTCAGAATGAAAGAGGGACAATTAGTCTTTCAGTACGTGCTTCAGGAGTAAAACTTAAAGGGAAAGCAATGCGTATTCTGGCTTTGAATGATATTAATAATGAGATGGATGAAAAAGAATTGGATTCTTGGATACGTTTGACAAGAGTTTTGACACATGAAATTATGAATTCCGTGACTCCTATTACTTCTTTGAGCGATACATTGCTTTCTAAAGAAGGAAATGTAGATCTTGAGATTCGTCGTGGATTGGAAGTTATCAGTTCTACAGGTAAAGGGTTAATAGATTTTGTGGAAAACTATCGAAAGTTTACTCATATTCCTTCGCCTCAACCTACACTATTTTATGTGAAAACTTTTGTTGAGAAAATGAAACAACTTGCAGAATATCAGTTTGCAGCACCGAATATACAAATAGAAATTAATATTCAACCAGTTGATTTGATAGTTTTTGCCGATGAGAATCTTATTACCCGTGTTTTATTAAACTTATTGAAAAATGCCATGCAGGCTATAGGTAAAGAACAGTTGAATGGAATCATTACTGTCAAAGCTTTTTGTAATGATGAAGATGCTGTCTTTATTGAAGTAAGCAATAACGGTCCATTGATTCCTTTTGAAGAAGCGGAACACATTTTTGTGCCTTTTTTCACAACTAAAGAAAATGGTAGTGGAATAGGTCTTTCCATATCAAGACAAATTATGCGTCTGAGTGGAGGTACATTGACTTTAAGGACCGATATGTCTCGTCATCTTACGATTTTTACCTTAATGTTTCCTTGATTAAAGAATTATTTCCATAATTCCTTGTGAATTTAAACCATTTCAGCTAATTTTGCAAACCAAAAGATTTATATTGCGCAGATTATAGAAACTAACAATTAAATAATTTAAATTCAATCATTTATGTGGTTATGTAATTCATCAATTGGAAGAAAGGTGATAATGTCCGTTACGGGGCTTGCCTTGATTCTGTTCTTGACGTTTCATGCGTCAATGAATGTTGTAGCCCTGTTTTCAGGCGATGGCTACAACATGGTTTGTGAGTTCCTTGGTGCCAATTGGTATGCTGTGGCGGCAACTGTCGTTTTGGCGGCATTGGCTGTACTTCACTTCGTTTATGCGTTTATTCTGACGATTCAGAATCGCAAAGCACGTGGTAGTGAACGTTATGCTGTAAATGCTAAACCTCAAGGTGTCGAGTGGGCATCACAAAACATGTTTGTTTTGGGGCTTATCGTTATTTTGGGCCTGCTTCTTCATTTCTTTAATTTCTGGTATAACATGATGTTTGCTGAATTGATAGGAAATCCTATGATGGGAGGTCTGGATGCTTCAGATGGTTTTGGCTATATACAGCAGACTTTCAGTAATCCGGTTTATTCCGTTCTTTACATTATTTGGCTGATAGCTTTATGGTTCCATTTGACTCATGGATTCTGGAGCGCATTTCAGACGTTGGGATGGGATAATAAAATTTGGTTTGGCCGTTGGAGAGTAATTGGCATCGTTTATGCTACTCTTCTGATTCTGGCATTCTTGGTTGTAGTTTTGAAATTTTCTTTCTGTAACGGAGCTTACTGAAAGATAAGTGTGTAATCATTAAAGTATAAAATTATGGCAACTATAGATTCAAAAATTCCTGAAGGCCCAATAGCTGAGAAATGGACCAATTATAAAGCTCACCAGAAATTGGTGAACCCGGCTAATAAACGTCGTTTGGATATCATTGTTGTAGGAACCGGACTTGCAGGTGCTTCTGCTGCCGCATCTCTCGGAGAGATGGGTTTCCGCGTATTAAATTTCTGTATTCAGGATTCTCCTCGTCGTGCTCATTCTATTGCTGCACAAGGAGGTATTAACGCAGCAAAAAATTATCAAAACGATGGTGACTCTATTTATCGTTTGTTTTACGATACTGTAAAAGGGGGAGATTATCGTGCTCGTGAGTCCAATGTTTATCGATTGGCTGAAGTTTCTAATAATATCATAGATCAATGCGTAGCGCAAGGTGTTCCTTTTGCACGTGAATATGGTGGTACACTTGCTAATCGTTCTTTTGGTGGTGCTCAAGTAAGTCGTACCTTTTATGCTAAAGGTCAGACAGGGCAACAACTCTTGCTGGGAGCCTATTCAGCATTAAGTCGTCAGGTTCAAGCCGGTACGGTTAAGTTGTTTACTCGTTATGAAATGGAAGATGTGGTTCTTATTGATGGTCGTGCTCGTGGTATTATTGCTAAGAATCTGGTAACAGGGAAGTTGGAACGTTTTGCTGCTCATGCAGTAGTGATTGCTACCGGTGGTTATGGAAATACTTATTTTCTTTCTACTAATGCAATGGCTTGTAATTGTTCTGCAGCTATGCAATGCTATCGTAAAGGTGCATATTTTGCAAATCCTTCTTATGTTCAAATTCATCCGACTTGCATTCCGGTTCATGGCGATAAACAAAGTAAATTGACATTGATGTCAGAATCTTTACGAAATGATGGTCGTATTTGGGTTCCTAAGAAACTTGAAGATGCTAAAAAGCTTCAGGAAGGAACTCTTCGAGGAAAAGATATTCCAGAAGAAGATCGTGATTATTATTTGGAACGTCGTTATCCTGCTTTTGGTAATTTGGTCCCTCGTGATGTAGCTTCACGTGCCGCTAAGGAACGTTGTGATAAAGGTTACGGTGTAAATAATACCGGTTTGGCAGTATTTTTGGATTTCAGCGAAGCAATTAATCGTTTGGGCGAAGATGTTGTTCGTGCTCGTTACGGTAATTTATTTGACATGTATGAAGAAATTACGGATGTAAATCCATATGAGAATCCAATGATGATTTATCCAGCTATCCACTATACTATGGGAGGTATCTGGGTTGATTATGAACTTCAAACGTCAATTCGTGGTTTGTTTGCAATAGGAGAATGTAATTTTTCTGATCATGGAGCTAATCGTCTGGGAGCTTCTGCTTTAATGCAGGGATTGGCAGATGGTTATTTTGTTCTTCCTTATACAATTCAGAATTATTTAGCGGATCAAATAACGGTTCCCCGTTTCTCTACGGATCTTCCTGAATTTGCTGAAGCTGAAAAAACTGTAAGTGAAAAAATTGACCAATTGATGAATATTAAGGGTAAAGAATCTGTTGATTCCATTCATAAGAAACTAGGTCGTTTGATGTGGGAATATGTTGGTATGGGACGTACGGCAGAAGGATTGAAGAAAGGAATTCAAGAGATTCGTAAACTTCGCAAAGAATTTGAAACGAATCTTTTTATTCCGGGAAGTAAAGATGGTATGAATGTGGAACTCGACAAAGCTCTTCGTTTGAAAGATTTTCTTACTATGGGAGAGTTGGTTGCTCATGATGCCTTAAGCCGTAATGAAAGTTGTGGTGGCCATTTCCGCGAAGAATATCAGACAGAAGAAGGCGAGGCAAAACGTGATGATGAAAACTTCTTTTATGTAGGATGCTGGAAGTATGAAGGATCTGATGAAAAAGATCCTGAGTTGATTAAGGAGCCGTTGCATTATGAGGCTATTAAAGTGCAGACTCGTAACTACAAGAGCTAATCGTGAAGTTAAACAATTAAAGAATTACGAAAATGGATAAAAATATAAGTTTTACGCTGAAAATTTGGCGTCAGAACGGACCTAAAGAAAAGGGTCATTTCGATACGTTCCAGATGAAGGATATCCCAGGAGATACTTCTTTTTTGGAAATGTTGGATATTCTGAACGAACAGCTTATTGAAGAAGGCAAAGAGCCTGTCGTATTCGACCATGACTGTCGCGAAGGTATCTGTGGTATGTGTTCACTTTATATTAATGGACATCCTCATGGACCTGCAACAGGGGCTACCACATGTCAAATGTATATGCGCCGTTTTCATGATGGTGAGACAATTACCGTTGAACCATGGCGTTCGGCTGCATTTCCTGTCATTAAAGACTTGATGGTAGATCGTGGTGCTTTTGATAAGATTATACAGGCAGGTGGATATGTTAGTGTACGTACGGGTTCTGCAGAAGATGCGAATAATATTTTAATTTCGAAAAAAGATGCTGATGAGGCTATGGATGCTGCTTCTTGTATAGGTTGTGGTGCTTGTGTAGCCGCTTGTAAGAATGGATCGGCAATGTTGTTTGTATCTGCTAAAGTAAGTCAGTTGGCACTTCTTCCACAAGGGAAAGTTGAGGCTGCTAAACGTGCAAAAGCCATGCTTTCTAAAATGGATGAATTGGGATTTGGTAACTGTACTAATACTCGTGCATGTGAAGCAGAATGCCCAAAATGTGTAAGTATTTGTAATATTGCTCGTTTGAATCGTGAATATATTTCGGCTAAATTAAAAGACTAATTGATATTCATTATATTAAAAGCTTTCGATACCAATAGGCTATCGGGAGCTTTTTTTTTATAATGTTCTTTCTTTTTAAGAATATTATTTATTTTTGCTGTAATATTTAATCTTTAAATGAATGACTATGAGAAAAAATGCATTGTTTCTTTTTACATTGGTGGGAGTAATAATTCCGTCAACTGTTGCAAGTGCACAACCTAAGTTACAAACGAATAATATTAATACCATAGTGAAAGCCATGACATTGGATGAAAAGGCTGCTTTATTGGTAGGTTTTATTAAAGGAAATTCTTATTTCGGACTGCCATCAGCTTCGACTTCAAATGCTGAAGAATTGGTATCTGGAGCCGCAGGACAGACTACACCTATCAAGAGATTAGGAATTCCTCGTACAGTAGTTTCCGATGGACCTGCAGGGGTAAGAATCAGCCCTATCCGAAAAGACGATAACAACACGTATTATTGT
Source organism: uncultured Bacteroides sp. (assembly GCA_964555225.1). GTDB lineage: Bacteria > Bacteroidota > Bacteroidia > Bacteroidales > Bacteroidaceae > Phocaeicola_A. Next base: position 8,819 of record CAZKSK010000012.1, on the reverse strand, counting down.
ACGGGTTTTCCTGTTGGAACATGCCTAGCTTCTACTTGGAATACAGAATTGGTTCATCATGTGGGTGAAGCCATAGGAAATGAAGTGTTGGAGTATGGAATAGATGTTCTCCTCGGTCCAGGAATGAATATTCATCGTAATCCTCTTTGTGGTCGAAATTTTGAATATTTTTCGGAAGATCCTGTCTTGACGGGAAAAATTTCAGCCGCTTATGTTAAAGGAGTACAAAGCAATGGTGTGGGGGTAAGCATAAAGCATTTTGCCGCAAATAATCAGGAGAGTAATAGAACAGGTAATGATGCAGTAATCAGTCAGCGTGCCCTTCGTGAAATTTATTTAAAAGGTTTTGAAATTGCTGTTCGTGAGGCTAATCCTTGGACCGTTATGTCTTCTTATAATAAGATAAACGGAACATTCACACAGGAAAGTCGCGATTTGCTTACAACAATACTTCGTCATGAATGGGGATTTAAGGGAATAGTAATGACTGATTGGACCAATATTCGCAATACCAAGGCACAGATACATGCGGGTAACGATTTAATGATGCCAGGGAGCAAAGCTCAGATAGAAGATATTATATCTAAAGTGAAAAGTGGAGATCTTTCTGAAAGTGATGTTGACCTTTGTGCAAAACGGATTCTGAACTATATAGTTAAGACGCCTCATTTTAAAGGATATAAATTTTCGAATAAGCCGGATTTAAAAGTCCACGCCCAGATAACCCGCAAATCTGCTACAGAAGGAATGGTTTTGCTAAAAAATGAAAATCAAGTTCTTCCTATTAAGTCGGTGAAGAAAATAGCTTTATTTGGAGTAACTTCTTATGATTTTATTGCAGGAGGAACAGGTTCTGGAGATGTAAACAAAGCTTATGTAGTTGATCTGAAAGAAGGACTGACAAATGCAGGATATGAATTGAATCCGAAATTGACAGAACTTTATAATAAGTATAAGGAATTCGGAATTTCTGCACGTAATATTGAACTGGGACAGTTGGCAAATGTAGGTTTTTTTACCAAACCACGTATTACTGAACCTGATCTGTCTGATAAATTGTATAATGAAATAGCAAATCAAGATGATATAGCAGTTATTACTATTGGACGAAATTCGGGTGAAGGGGCTGATCGCACTGTAGATGGTGATTTTAATTTGTCGGAACAGGAACAACATATGATAAAGAAAACCTGCAATGCATTTCATGCAGTTAACAAGAAAGTCATTGTTATTCTAAATATTGGTGGCGTCATAGAAACTGCATCGTGGAAAGCTCAGCCAGATGCTATTTTGCTTGTTTGGCAGCCAGGACAAGAAGGAGGAAATTCAGTGGCAGATGTATTGAAAGGAACTGCTTATCCTTCAGGAAAACTCCCGATGACATTTCCTATTCAATTTAAGGATCATCCGTCTTCTGCAAATTTTCCATTGAATTATAGTTTTTCTGATGATTGGACAATGAAGCAAGAACAGAAAGATGCCATGCCAAATGTGGGAACAACACTTTATAATGAGGGTATTTATGTAGGTTATCGTTATTTTAAAAGCGTTAATAAAGCCGTTTCATATCCTTTTGGCTATGGTTTATCGTATACATCTTTTGACTATTCAAGAGTTAAGATTTCTAAGAACGGAAAAAACTTTACCGCTACTTTAACTGTGAAAAATACTGGTAAAATGCCTGGTAAAGAAGTCGTAGAACTTTATGTTACAGCTCCGAAAGGGAAACTTGAAAAACCGGCTTGTGAATTAAAAGCATTTGTGAAGACTAAGGAATTACAACCGAATGAAGTACAAATAGTCAAATTAGTCTTTTCGAATTATGATTTAGCTTCGTTTGATGAGGAACAACATGCTTGGATAACTGATGGTGGAATTTATCAAGCAAAGTTTGGTACATCGGTTGATGATATAAAATTAATAGTACCTTTTAAAGTTAGTCGAGGGGAAGTTACTTGTCATAAAGTTCTTATCCCGGAGAAAACTTTAAATATACTTTCTCTCAGGTAGAAAATAAAAAAGAAAAACCCGACAAGAATATATATTATGTCTTGTCGGGTTTTTCTTTTTTATTATTTCAAATTATTTTTCTGCTTTTTTTAACGCATCAGCGACAGCTTTTTTAATTCCTTTTGAACTGAAAGTAGCACCGGTTATGCCATCTATTTCCGTACTTTGTTTTTTTATTATTTCCGGAATAATTTTAATGGCTTTACCGAAATAAGGTTGATCATCTTTTGAATCTATTATTTTTATGTTTGTAATAGTGTGTTTTTTGACTGTGACAGACACATGAATAGGACCTTGAAAACCTTTTCCTTCCCCGTCCCATACACCATTACCCCATTTTATTTTTGTTGCACTACTTAATATTATACAAATACAACTCATTATCACAGATTCGGCAATGATTCTTTTTCTTTTATTTAATTTCATTTTATATCCTTTCTTTACTGATTTTCCTTTAATTTTATGACAAAGATAATATTTGACCAATTTCATTACAAAATTGTTTAACATAAAATATATTTTCCAATATCTTGCAGGATCAAAAATATATTGAATATTAATGCATTGTGACTTCTTTTATCAATCGATTGTTGCTACTGAGTTTTTCTATTACATAAAGGATATAACGGATATCTACGCCGATGCAACGTTGTAGATTCGGTTCAAATTCCAAATCGCTGCTCATGGCTTCCCAATTACCGTCAAAAGCAAGACCGATGAGTTCTCCTTTGCCATTAAACATAGGGCTACCGGAATTTCCTCCTGTAATGTCGTTATTAGAAATAAAACAAGTATGCATTTCACCACTTTTATCAGCATATTTACCGAAATTTTTCTGTTGAAGTATATTTAATACTCTGGGGGGTAATTCAAAGTCTTTGTTACCTTTATTTTCATTCATTTTTTCCAGAATGCCTTTAGTTGTAGTATAATAATTGAAACGAATTCCATCTTTAGGTTCATAATCACATATATTTCCGAAACTAAGACGCTGAGTACTGTTCGCATCAGAATAGAAAGGTTGGTCTTGTTCCATCTCTTGAATGGCTTTAGTCAATAAACGTTCATTACGTTCGATAATTGATGAGTCATCAGCTTTAGCAGTTTGCAGTTCGTAAAGTTTAGTCATAATGTCTATTGCCATAGAGATAGCAGGATCTTTAAATATGACTTTAGTTGAATCATTTTTAAGCAAACTCATCAATCCTTTAGGAGTTGTAATTTGTGTACGACTGTAGATGGAATCAGCATATTCATGGATGTTATTGTGAAATTTGTTAGCTATAGTTTGATAAAAATCAGGCTGGAAAGCAGAATCCGGAACTTCTTTTCTATAATTTTCCAGTATGGCACAAAAAAGTTTTTTATCAAGAACCATGTCTGTATTAGTATAGGTATCTGCAATATCTTTCATGATTTTATCCAAATTTGGATTATCTTTGGAAAAATCGGTATTTAATAAAGTTAGTGCCAATTTCAATAAGTCTGAAGAGTTGGCAAAAGATTCCGCTAAATAAGAAAAAGCTCTTTTTTCGGGGAAGCGGTTTCGGTAAGAGAGCTCAAGATTTGTGAAGATATGTATATATTTTCCTCTCTTTTTGATATCAGTTTTCGCCCAATCTAAAAGTTTATTTTCCAGTTCTTTTTTACGCTCCAATATGTTCAATTTTCTAACGGATTCGTTCATTCCTAAACTATTTTTGTAATAGTTGGCGCTTTGATCGTATTTTGCGGCATATTTAATCCTAATGGAATCGTTGGCATTCATTGCGTTCTTCCATATTTTTTGTTTGATCGCACGTACCTGTATCATAGCATCATTATTTGTATGAATTCTTTCTTGAATGCCGTAAGAAGATAAATAACGCTCCGTTTCACCCGGGTAGCCGATTGTCATACAAAAAGATCCTTCTTGATAGCCTTCTAGGGATATCGGAGCATATTTGGATGGATGGTAAGGAATATTGTCCTTAGAATAAGATGCAGGGAGATTATTTTTATCAGCATAGATACGAAAAACAGAGAAATCACCTGTTTGACGTGGCCAGATCCAGTTATCGGCTTCACCTCCGAATTTTCCGATGGAAGAAGGAGGAGCAAAGACTAATCGCACGTCTTTATAATCACGATATACTGAAAGGTAATACTCATTACCATCAGAATATGGAGATACAATGGCTGTTAAGGTAGAATCTTTCCGTATGGCTTTATTTTCTATCAATGAACTAATAGAATCAATGGCGTTTCTCCGAGTTGCTTCGTCCATTTTTTCATTAATAGCTGAAAAAATTTGTTTGGTGACGTTTTCTGTACGTAGCAGGAAACTGACATATAATTCAGGATTTGGTAATTCTTCTTTACGGGAGGCTGCAAAAAAACCGTTTTTAATAAGATCTTTGTTTATTGTGCTATGTGACTGTATACTTTCAAAACCGCAATGATGATTTGTAAAAACAAGTCCATCTGATGATACGACGACTCCGGTACAAAACCCGCCAAAACTAATAACAGCGTCTTTAAGAGAAGTGCCTTTCGTGTTATAAAGTTCTTTAGAAGAAAGTTCAAGCCCCAGAGCTTTCATTTGCTGAATGGTACGTTTATCCAAATTTCCTAAGATCCACATACCTTCTCCTGCATTGGCCGTAAATTTCCCTAAACATAGTATTAGTGAGATAAGTATAATCAGTTTGTTTTTCATCACACGGTTTATTTTTTTTTATTAAAGTAATGTCCGATGACAGGCATCTGACCAAGTGGAAAATCTTTTTTTATGAGATAAGCTATAAAGATAAAAAGAAGGATTGTATTAATACCTAATTTAGCTGTTAGCCCCCAGCTCGGTAAGAAACAGGATATACCGTATAATACTGCGGCCAGCAAAACATATTTGCCTATGCCTATCAAATCATAATGAATAGGAAATTTCTTTTGACCGACAAAATAGGATAAGAGCATAGCCGTAGCATATCCTGCAAAACCTGCCCATGCACAAGCCATATAGCTAAATTTAGGTATAAACAAGATATTGATTACAATCAGTACCAGGCAACCTGTTCCTGAGAACCAGGCTCCCCAAATTGTCTTATCAATAAGTTTGTACCAAAAAGAAAGATTGAAATAAATTCCCATCATAATTTCGGCTGCCATTACAATAGGAACAACTCGAAGTCCTATCCAATAATCCGGGTCGCGAATAATTACAATTTTCAGTAAATCAATGTAGAACATAACGATTAGAAAAGCGAAAAGAGTAAAAATTACAAAATATTTCATAGCAACAGCGTAAGTTTGTTTGCTATCTTTCTCTTTACTTTTACCGAATACAAATGGTTCATATGCATAGCGGAAAGCCTGAGTGATCATCGCCATAATCATAGCAACTTTTACACAGGCACCATATATACCTAATTGACCTTGTGCACTATTTAACCCTGTCGAATCTCCTTTGTAAATAAGTGGGAAAATTATTTTATCTATAGTCTGATTTAATATACCTGCAATACCTAGAACAAGTATAGGCCAACTGTATTTAAGCATCCTTTTCATAAGTTGCTTGTCAAATACGTATTTAAAACCAGTTAATTCGGGCCAGAAAAAAACTGTAATACTTGCTGTACATACAAGATTAAGACCGAAAGCATAACCTACTCCAACATGTGGATTATATATATGTGAGATAACATCGGGATAACTCTTGTAGAGAGCCGGCAGCCACATGAAATAAAGGATATTTAGGAAAATGTTCATAACAATGAACAAAATTTTTAATGAAGCAAATTTAATAGGTCTTTTTTTATATCTTAGATATGCGAAGGGAATGCACTGAAAAGCATCGATTGCTACACAAACAGCCATGATACCTATATATTCGGGATGTTGACTATAGCCTAAAGCAGAAGCAATTGGAGATATAAAAGAAAGAACGCATATAATAAAGAGAATGGAAGTTGAGCCTACCATAATCAAAGTTGTAGAATATACTTGCATCGGTTTTTCTCCATCTTTATTTGCATAGCGGAAAAAGGTCGTTTCCATTCCATAAGTTAATAGTACCAATAGAAGTGCAGTGTAGGCATATACGTTTGTGATAATCCCATATCCACCTGAAGCAGCACTGAGTTTTGCTGTGTATAGCGGAACTAACAAGTAATTCAGGAATCGTCCGATAATGCTGCTCATTCCATAAATAGCCGTATCTTTGGCTAATGATTTCAGATTAGTCATTTTATTTTTCTCTACTTAGTTGTCAAAAAGTGATTGTTCCCGATTCCCATTGTAAATACTTTTTCCTAGATGTTTATAAGCTAATTCTGTTACTTCGCGTCCTCGCGGAGTCCTTTTAATAAAACCTTCTTTAATTAGAAACGGCTCATAAACTTCTTCTATTGTACCGGTATCTTCACTAATAGCTGTCGCTATTGTAGATAAACCAACAGGACCTCCATTAAACTTATCGATAATAGTACAAAGGATCTTATTGTCAATTTCGTCTAATCCGTATTTGTCAATGTTAAGGGCTTCTAGGGCAAAACGGGCTATTCCCGGATCTATTTTGCCAGATCCTTTAACTTGGGCAAAATCGCGAACGCGACGTAATAGGGCATTGGCAATACGTGGCGTACCACGACTACGGCGAGCGATTTCGGCCGCTGCATTTTTGTCACATGCAATATGGAGAATATTTGCAGAGCGGCAAATAATACTTGTCAGTACGTCTTCATCATAATATTCCAGATGTAAATTAATGCCAAAACGTGCACGTAATGGTGCTGTAAGCATGCCACTTCGTGTTGTTGCACCTATTAATGTAAAAGGGTTTAAATCCAGTTGGATACTCCGAGCTGAAGGTCCTTTATCTATCATAATATCAATGCGGAAATCTTCCATAGCAGAATATAAGTATTCTTCAACGACAGGGCTTAAACGATGAATTTCATCAATAAAAAGGACATCATTAGGTTCCAAAGATGTTAAAAGACCAGCAAGGTCACCTGGTTTATCAAGTACCGGACCGGATGTTATTTTGAATCCAACCCCCAATTCATTTGCTATAATATTACTAAGTGTGGTCTTTCCTAATCCGGGAGGACCATGAAGGAGTGTATGATCCAAGGATTCACCACGTAAATTAGCAGCTTTTACAAAGATACGCAAATTTTCAACAACCTTTTCCTGACCTTTGAAGTCTTCAAATCGAAGGGGTCTTAAGGCATTTTCGAAATCGCTTTCTTTATTTAATTGTTGTCCATGTATGTCAAAATCTTCATTCATTTACTTACTATCCATGCTTTCTTAGAAAGTTGTAACAGGACGGACATAGTAAGAACTAGCCTTACTATTGGCAAATATTGTTCCACTGTTAAAGTTTATAACCCAAACCTTATGATAGCCATAAACAGTTGAGCTCCAATATGCCCCCTCTTCAAAATCATTGAATGTGCTGTGATTATTTTCATTAATTAAATCTGATTTGTACAGCTCGAAGATCATTGCAAGTTCTCCTGCAGAGGGTAATCTCCATCTACCATAGCCTATTTTTCCGATTCTATAATAGTAACATGCATGTGAAGCCAAATAGTAAGAAGAAATATATCTTGTTTCAAATGGCATTGCTTTAAAGTCACTAAGAGCACCCGATGTCGGCCATGATGTAATTAGCCCTGTTCCTTTATCTATAGTCGCTGATGCGAGATAATCAGATTCTGAACCATATATTAAGTTAGCTTGAGTAATATTCCCGTCAACAGTTTGTATCGAATCTCTATCCGTAATAGCTTCACTGACAGATGACCAAGTACATGTATTGCTACTATTCGCATCGTAAATGCCGATAACTTTTCCGAATGCCGATGAAGTCAGAGACTTATCTATTTCACCGTTTGAATTACAAAGAGCAAAGACTATTCCAACACATTTACGATTGGAATCATAAGTTGTGCTCCATGTATCATCATCATAAAAATAATCACCTACTTTAGCCAGAGTATTTATTTCAGTGCAGTTGAATACCCCAGCATCAACATATTCACCAGCTGTAAAAGTGAGTAAATTATCGGATGCTGCTTCATAAACTTTACCGCTTTGAGTTGTTATTAAGAATCGTAATTTGACATTATTACATGGGAATAAAGAGACTGTAGCAGATCCGGAAAGTCCGGAGGTATTACTAATTATCATGTTGGATCCTACAACATCACTTGTGAAATAACTTTTTTCAAGATTGTAAACTCTTTCTGAGTAAAAAGAACCTTCTGTAGCAGATATAGAAATTTTAATGATATTTTGTAATTCACTTCCATCTGAAAGAAATGTGAATTTACCCAAAGACATAAGTTGAGATATTTTTACAATGGAAGAGCGATTCGTATTGCTGGCTGCTATTGTATCTATACCACAGGCGTATGCATATTTAGCCGCATTTTTAATTGTTCCGTCTTGTCCTGAAACCGTTAATACTTGAGTGATAGTATCGCTAGATGCCATTCTGAGAGCAGAAGCCGGATAAAAAAACGCAACATCAGAGCCATCTGCATAAGAGGCTGTAGATGAGCTATTAAAGTTTGTGGAACCGATAGAAGTATTGGTATATATTATTTTTTTTCTTACAGATGTTAAATCGAGAGAGGCAATTTCTGTTTCATTTTCCCACGTTCCTGATAAAATATCACTTGTTCCTGATATTCCATTAAAAGAAGAAATAGTCGCTGCTAAATTATAGGAATATGTCGTGTCTTCATCATCTTTATTACACGAAGTCAAAACCAAAAAAGGCAGGCCGTACAGGCTGCTGTTTATCGTTCGCGACCAGA